>ONMG01000014.1 GCA_900318855.1 uncultured Prevotella sp. | reverse complement strand
GTGCCACTTACGCCAAGCATCTGGCCGAGAAGCGCGCCCGTCAGGGCTACACCTTCGAGGAGGCTTACGACAAGATGTACGAGCGTAACTACTTCGGTATGTCCATGGTGGAGCAGGGCGACGCCGATGCTTTCATCACGGGTCTGTATACCAAATACAGCAACACCATCAAGGTGGCCAAGGAGGTTATCGGCATCCGTCCGGAGTATAAGACCTTCGGCACCATGCATATCCTCAACACCAAGAAGGGCGTGTTCTACATCGCCGATACGCTCATCAACCGTCACCCCGATGAAAATGTGCTCTACGACATCGCAAAACTCTCGGCCCATTCGGTCAGATTCTTCAACGATGAGCCGGTGATAGCCATGATTAGTTACTCGAACTTCGGCACCGACGAGGTGGGCAGCCCGGTGAAGGTGCATGCTGCCGTGGAGAGAATGCAGAACGAGTATCCCGATTTGGCTATCGACGGAGAGATGCAGGTGAACTTCGCACTCGACAAGAGCCTTCGCGATGAGAAGTACCCCTTTACCCGTCTGAAGGGCAAGAATGTCAATACGCTCGTCTTCCCCAATATGAGTTCGGCCAACGGCAGCTATAAGATGCTGCAGGCACTGAGCCCTGATGTGGAAATCATTGGTCCTATCCAGATGGGGCTTAACAAGCCGATTCACTTCACCGACTTCGAAGCCTCGGTGCGCGACGTGGTTAATGTCACAGCCGTTGCAGTCATCGATGCTTATGTGGAAAAGGTGAAATGCAATAACAAGGATTAATATCCGTCTCCGAGGCGCGCGGCAGGGGTGGGGCAGTAGAGGTCCCGTCTGCCGCAGGCCTCGGTTTTGTTTTACTTGTTGCTGCGCTCTTCTTTTGGGCAGCTGTCTTTTAATTCTACAGATTCCATTATGATAGCCTTTCCTTGTGCGAAAATTAATTTGGGACTCAACATTGTGGGCGTCCGCGATGACGGCTACCACAATCTGGAAACAGTGTTCTATCCTATTCCCATTCAGGATGCTCTTGAAATCAGGACGATGAGTGAGGACTTTCCCTCGGAGGTGCCCTGTGATATTAAGGTGACGGGGGCAACTGTCGAAGGCGATGAGGCCGACAACTTAGTGGTGAGAGCCTACCATCTCATTGCTGCCGACTACGATATCCCCCGGGTGCATGCCCATCTGTATAAGCACATACCCTCGCAGGCCGGACTCGGCGGCGGCTCCAGCGACGGAGCTTTCATGATTCGGCTTCTCGACGAGCGCTATCGTCTGAACCTGGGTAATAGCGAGATGGAGCGCTACGCCGCACGCTTGGGTGCCGACTGTCCTTTCTTCATCTCTGCCGAGCCCTCCTATGCCGACGGCATAGGCACTCACCTCATGCCGGCCGACACGCCCCAAGGCAATCTCGTGGGCTACTGGGTCGCGGTGGTGAAGCCGCCCGTGGCTATCTCTACTAAAGCCGCTTACGCGCAAATAGTGCCAAAACAGCCTGCTGAGTGTTGTCGCGACATTGTGAGAGAGCCTATTGCAACCTGGCGTGGCCGACTGGTGAACGATTTCGAGGAGCCAGCTTTCGCCCAGCACCCTGAGCTGGCTGCCATCAAGGAGCGGCTCTACAATGCGGGGGCACTCTATGCGTCGATGACAGGCAGTGGCAGTGCCTTCTACGGCATCTTCGGGCAGGAGCCCCGTCTCGACGGTCAGTTCCCCGGATGCTTCTTAGAAACCGTAAGACTCTGATATGACAGACAATGAGCAAGAGCTCCTCCCCAGGGTAGACGAGGAGGGGCATGTGTTGGGCAGCATCACGCGTGGCGAGGCCCATGGTGGCAGCATGATACTTCATCCGGTGGTACATCTGCACCTTTTCGATTCCAAGGGACGGCTCTATCTTCAGCGGCGCCCTGATTGGAAGGATATCCAACCCGGAAAGTGGGACACGGCCTGCGGCGGCCACGTAGCCTTCGGCGAGACCATTGAACAGGCCCTCCGCCGTGAGGTGGAAGAGGAGTTAGGCATCAGTGGCTACGAGCCCCGCTTTATCGGTCGCTATGTGTTTGCCTCCGACCGTGAGCGGGAACTCGTGCATGTGCACACCACAGTCTTCGATGGCCCGGTGCATCCCAACCGGGAGGAGCTCGCCGACGGACGCTTCTGGACTGTCGATGAGATAGCCGCCGAGCTGGGCCGTGGCGTGTTTACGCCCAATTTTGAGGGCGAATATCGCAAGTTCTTCCTCTGAGCCACTTTGAGCTGCCGAGAGGCAGGACCAACATTGCAAAATTCAAAAGATTGTTTTCAAGATGCATAAGGGAGTTGACAATTACACGTATTTAACCTCGGCCCCGGTCCACCGGGTGGTGCTCACCATGGCTGTGCCCACCATCATCAGTATGCTGGTCACGGGACTCTACAACATGGCCGATACCTTCTTTGTCGGTCAGATTGACACCCAGTCGACGGCCGCTATCGGCATTGTTTTCTCCCTGATGTTCTTCATCCAGGCTGTCGGCTTCTTCTTTGGCCACGGCTCGGGCAACTTCATCTCGCGTGAGTTGGGTGCCAAACGACGTTCGAGCGCCGAGAAGATGGCTGCCACCGGTTTCTTCTTCTCTTTCGGCTGCGGTCTTCTCATTCTCATCTTGGGTCAGCTGTTCCTTCGTCCGCTGGCTCTTGTCCTGGGTTCCACGCCCACCATTCTGCCTTACACCGAGCAGTATCTTGGCATCGTGCTCCTTGGGGCACCGTTTTTCACCTCTTCGCTGACACTCAACAATCAGCTGCGCCTTCAGGGAAACGCGCTCTACGCTATGGTGGGCATTGTGACGGGAGCTCTGCTCAATGTGGGACTCGACCCACTCTTCATCTTCGTCTTTGGTATGGGAGTGCGTGGGGCAGCGCTGGCCACCGTCATCGGTCAGGTGGTGAGTGCTGTCATCCTCTTCGTGATGACTACCCGCGGCGAGAACATTGGCATTAAGTGGCGCAACTTCTCGCCGTCGTGGAGCGCGGCCAAGGAAATCTTCTACGGTGGCAGTCCCTCGCTCTGCCGTCAGGGGTTGATGTGCGTATCGGTGATGCTGCTCAACAACATCTCGGCCAATTATGGTGATGAGGCTATTGCTGCCATGTCGATAGTCAATCGGATTACGATGATTATCATGGCCTTTGTGATTGGTTTGGGACAAGGCTTTCAGCCCGTGTGCGGTTTCTGCTTGGGGGCCGGGCTCAATGCCCGTCTGAAGGAGGCCTATAAGTTCACCGTGGTCATTGGTACCGCTTTCCTGCTCTGCTGTGCGCTCGGCGGCTGGCTGATGAGCAACGACCTGATAAGGGTCTTCCGCGACGACGACCAGGTTGTGGCCATCGGCACGGTGGCCTTGCGCTGGCAGCTGGTGAGCCTCCCGCTCAATGCGGCCATTGTGGCGAGCAACATGCTCACTCAGACCTGCCGCATGCCGTGGCGTGCCAATCTGCTGGCAGCCGCGCGCAATGGTCTGTTCTTCATTCCGCTCATCATCGTGTTGCCCCGACTGTTTGCCTTGCAGGGTGTGGAGATGTGCCAGGCTGTGAGCGATTCGCTGTCGTTCCTGCTCACGGTGCCCATCATGGTTTACACCTTGCGCCAGCTGAAGTAGAGGGCAAAAGTAGCACTCGTCATTACCTTGGTTTTGTCATGTCCAAGGCCAGGCCTCGTTGCCACCTGGGGGACGTCGCTTTTGAAATTATTATTCATCTTTTTAATCGCCCAGGGGTCACAGGTTTAATCGCCCAGGGGTGAGAGGCCCTCTGACCCCGGGGTGAGAGGCCCTGTCGCCCAGGGGTCAGAGGGCCCGGCACCCTTGGGCGATTAAAACGATATGCTAAGCAGTTGACAACGTGTGACTTAAGAGCTGACTTTGCTCCTTTCGGTGCTCGAGGGTAGATGTTTGGAGTGCATAAGATGAAAATTTTAGTGTATAAATACTTGTGAGCTGTACTTCGTTATTACGAGGCCACGGGGTAGAGGCGGACAAGCAGAGAGCTGTCCTCACTGTTAATATGTCCTAAATATTGAACGATTCATTGGGCGTAGCGCTTACACCTCGGAGAAATTGCGTACTTTTGCATCTGATTTAGTCCGTTGAGGCTTGAATAAGCGCGGCAGCGTGTGCCGACGCCTCGCGGAGAAACCCGTTTTTACAAATAATATAATGTACGCAATTGTAGAAATTAACGGTCAGCAGTTCAAGGCTGAGGAAGGCAAGAAGCTCTTCGTCAACCACATGCAGGATGCAGAAGCCGGCAAGACTGTTGAGTTTGACAGGGTGCTGCTCGTCGACAACAACGGTGCAGTGACTGTGGGTGCTCCTACCGTAGAGGGCGCCAAAGTAGTAGTAGAGGTTGTCAACCCCTTGGTAAAGGGCGACAAGGTCATCGTCTTCAAGATGAAGCGTCGCAAGGACTACCGCAAGAAGCAGGGTCATCGCACCCACTTCACAGAGGTTGAGGTAAAACAAGTAATCGCTTAAATTTGTAGGAGGAATCAGAAATGGCACATAAGAAAGGTGTTGGAAGTTCCAAGAACGGACGCGAGTCAGCTTCCCAGAGATTAGGCGTGAAGATTTGGGGCGGTCAGCAGATTGCTGCCGGCAATATCATCGTGCGTCAGCGCGGCAACAAGCATTTCCCCGGCCAGAATGTAGGCCAGGGCAAGGATGATACACTCTATGCCCTCACTGATGGCGTGGTGTATTTCCACAAGGGTGCGCGCGACAAGAGCACGGTTTCAGTCCTCACTCCAGAGGCTTATGCTGAAAAGACCAAGAAGGCCGAGGCATAACCCATCACACACAAACACTTATTCCAAACAAACAACAGGATGCCGGCTGTCCACATGCGGACGGTCGGCATTCTTGCGTCTTCGGGCTGTAGGTTTTCGGCTGCTGCCGATGTAACCGAGAGAATATTTTCGGTAAAACAGACATCCGTATCAAAAATAATCGCTATCTTTGCCTTTGTAATCCAACTATTCACAGAGGCTTGCATGAGGCTGCCTGAAGGCGGGCAGAGGAGTGTGAGGCTTCGTTCTTAATCAATCTCTATGTTTACAGACAATGACTTAAAACAGCTTGCCG
>ONMG01000321.1 GCA_900318855.1 uncultured Prevotella sp. | reverse complement strand
GAAGTAAGTGATACCATATTCTATAACTAAAAGCCGAACCGTAGTCAGCAAGGCAAAGTTAAACAATAAAACACAAAGTAGACGGTCCCAATGAGGATTATTTTTATCCCGGCACAGCAAAGGTCTTAATCCTTGTTGTAGTGGATGATAGTCTGTGACAAGCGATAGAAGCTATAGAGTCTTAATCCTTGTTGTAGTGGATGATAGTCTGTGACTTTTAGGTGTTAGTAACCCATCAAGACACCTAACCTTAGAAAGCATCAGTTGCCTTTCTGGTCACTGCATGCAAAAATACGATGAATATTTTAGAAACACAAAGATTTCTATTAATATTTATACCCTCAATCACAGCTCTTTCACTCTGTTCTGGCTGACATAGCGTGACTGTTGTCTCCCTTCGTGATTAGCATTTGTAGGTGGCTGTATGACAACAACCTATCCACAAGTGCACATTACCCTTCGGCTTCAGCTAGTGGCGGTATGCCTCGCTGAGAGCTTCGGCCATGGGGTTAGCTCGTTTACGGCATATGGCGTACATGTCTCCGCCTTTTGGCGTACATAGCTCCGCCTTTTGGCGTAGATGTCTCCGCCAATTGGCGTAACATCCGCAACCTTGGCGCACAGCGTTCCGATGTGGCCGATTTTTAACCAGTGCAGCCGGAGCTGTCAACGTGCTGTATCTTAACGCGCTGCTCACCCTGCAGCACCTCTCGCCACCTGCCGAACTCAAGGAGATGACCGAGCACAACACCACGCTGAAGCGTGCCGACATGAGGGTGACGCTGTTGGTGGTGGCCGAGTTCGTGGAAAGTAAGCTTGTCACTGAAAATCTTCATGAGCCCTCATAACTCTTAAAGATAGAGATTATTAGGGTAAGTCTGACTGCAAATAGACAAATTCTTTGTACCTTTGCAATATGATAGCAAGAAATTTGTCCGACTATGAGATAATGGCGCCCGTAGGCAGCCGTGAGAGTTTGATGGCTGCCATTCAGGCGGGTGCCGACAGCATCTACTTCGGAGTGGGGCAGCTCAACATGCGGTCGCACTCGGCCAACCACTTCAACTTAGGTGACCTGCGCGACATCGCTGCCACCTGCAACGAGCACGGTGTGAAGACTTATCTCACCGTGAACACCATCATCTACGATTCCGACATTGCCGACATGCGCCGTATTATCGACGCGGCCTCGGAAGCTGGCATCAGCGCGGTCATCGCCTCCGACGTGGCCGTGATGAGCTACTGCCGACAATGCGGTATGGAGGTGCACCTGAGTACGCAACTCAACATTGCCAACACCGAGGCACTGAGGTTCTATGCCCAGTTCGCCGACGTGGCTGTGCTGGCCCGCGAACTCAACATGGACCAGGTGGCAGAGATTCACCGCCGCATAGAGGATGAGCACATCACGGGGCCCGGTGGCAAGCCGGTGCGCATAGAGATGTTCTGCCACGGTGCTCTCTGCATGGCTGTATCGGGCAAATGCTACATGAGTCTTCATGCCGCCAACCGCTCAGCCAACCGCGGCGAGTGCGTACAGATATGCCGCCGTTCCTACACTGTCACCGACAACGAGACGGGAAACCAGTTGGAGATTGACAACAAGTACATCATGAGTCCCAAAGATTTGAAGACCGTGCGCTTCGTCGACCGCATGATGGAAAGCGGCGTGCGCGTGTTCAAGATTGAAGGACGAGCCCGCGGACCAGAGTATGTCTACACCGTGGTCAGATGCTACAAGGAAGCCATAGCGAGCGTGCTCGAAGGCACCTACACCGAGGAGAAGAAAGACCAGTGGGACGAGCGACTGGCCAAAGTGTTCAACCGCGGCTTCTGGGATGGCTACTACCAGGGACAGCTGATGGGCGAATGGAACAAGCACTACGGTTCAGTGGCCACGGAGCGCAAGGTGCTCATCGGCAAGGTGGTGAAGTTCTTTTCGAAGCTCTGCGTGGCCGAGGTGGCCGTGGAAGCGACAACTTTCAAGCTTGGTGACAAGCTTCTCATCACCGGCAACACAACGGGGGTGATGTACCTCGACTGTAAGGAGATACGCTATGACCTCCAACCCGTGGAAGAGGCGCAGCAGGGCTGGCATGTCAGCATCCCCGTGGAAGGAAAGGTACGCCCCGGAGACAAGCTCTTCAAGCTGGTGAAAGGATAGGCCGAAAGGCTGCATAATGATTATAAAGCATAGGTAAGAATGACAATCAATGAAGCACAAGACGAGGTGATAGAAGAATTCTCGGGCCTCGACGACTGGATGGACAAGTATCAGATGCTCATCGACATGGGCAACGAACTCAATGGGCTCGATGACAAATATAAGACCGAACAGAATCTTATTGACGGTTGCCAAAGCCGCGTGTGGCTGCAATGCGACTATCGCGACGGGCTCCTCTTTTTCACGGCCGACAGCGACGCCCTCATCGTGAAAGGCATCATCGCGCTGCTCATCAAAGTGATTAGTGGACACAGTCCAAAGGAAATCCTCGATGCCGACCTCTACTTCATCGACCGCATCGGACTGCGCGAGCATCTATCGCCCACCCGCAGCAACGGACTGCTGGCCATGGTGAAACAAATCAAGGACTACGCACTGGCTTACTCGCTGAAAGAAGCCCACTGACAACCCATGCGCAAGCTACGAACCCTGGAAATGCACCGGCTGACCGTCGACGAGTTCAAGGAGGCCGGAAAGCTGCCCCTCACGGTGGTACTCGACGATGTGAGGTCGCTCTATAATGTCGGCTCGGTGTTCCGCTGCGCCGACGCATTCCGCGTGGAGGCTGTCTACCTCTGCGGCATCACAGCCTGTCCGCCCAATGCCGAAATCCATAAGACGGCACTCGGCGGCGAGGACAGTGTGGACTGGCGCTACTTCAGCCGGACCGAGGATGCCGTCGACGAGCTCCATCGTCAAGGGGCCTTTGTGTTCAGTGTGGAGCAGGTGGTGGGGTCCACCAAATTGCAGAACCTTCTACTGCCGCCACCGGGATTCAGCAGCGAGGGCGAGGCCCACTATGCCGTCATCCTCGGCAACGAGGTGAAAGGCGTCAAGCAGGACGTGGTCGACAAGAGCGACGGCTGCATCGAGATACCGCAGTTTGGTACCAAGCATTCGCTGAATGTGAGTGTCACCGCCGGTATCATCATTTGGGAATTTGCCCGCCGGCTCGTGGCTCAACTGACCCCCGCCGTAGCAGATGGTATTCAGAAGGAAGGGCAGAAACGTTAGAACGGGAATGAATGGCGAAGCATTAGCGTATTTTAACTCTTAATGCTTTGTCGTTCATTTATAATAGTTTACTTTTGCGGGTGTGAATGAAACCCATTCACGCTCAGACGAGATTTATTTTATTCAGTTTATACTCAATAGGCAATTATTATGACAGTTAAAGAGAAAATGGGGGGGGTATACGTACACCCTACCGCATTCACCGTTGCCCTGGAACAATCACCACTCATGACTGGTTCTGGCGATAGTGAAGACCGCGGAGGAGGCGGCGGAGGAGGCGGTGGAGGCGGAGACGCCAAAAGCTTCGACGGTATCTTCGACAACTCCGACGACACCCCCTTCGACAATGACGACAAGTGGACAGAATAAGGACGATGACCAGGCGCATGGAGCCCTGCAGCGCTATTCTGTCAGTTTACGTTAAACCATTACATGCTCCTCTTCTTTTTGTTAGAAGAGCATAAAGTGATATCTTTCGTAGCATTAGCCGCTGTTCTCCCGG
>ONMG01000102.1 GCA_900318855.1 uncultured Prevotella sp. | reverse complement strand
GGTAAAAGCAACCGAATGACAACTTCTTCAGGCATGGTAGATGAAAGAACCAGCAAAATCACGACAACCAAAATCAGGAAAAGACAGGATGAGCTGCTGTTCCCGGCAGCTCATGCTCTATTACACCATCACAACTATCCAGAAGGAAAGCATTGCGAAATGCTGAGTCGCTTAGGGTACAAGGGCGGTATAAACGTTAAAAGTTACTTTTTTTTTCAAAAAGGCTTGCTTTATTCCTAAAATAAGTCTATATTTGCGTCATCGGGTCGTAACAGACCGTGATACCACGTCTTTGGAGATAAAAAGGTCATTCATCCAGATAAGAACACAACACTATGAGAAGAGTAAGTAAACACCCAAAAGGAACACTCTTTATCCTTTCCACACTCTATCCGGGCAGGGAAAGACCTTGATTCACGCCACTATAATGTTAACCTACACAAATACACGCTTATGAAACAGAAAAGCAAAAAGAGATGTCTGCTGCATCAGAGACACAGTCATCAAGCCACTGCATTTGCATTAGTATCTTTGTTGGCTTTCTATCCTCCTTTCTCAAGTGTCAGGGTATCAGCCCAACAAACTCATGCAGGAATGCAACAAGCCCTCTCCGGTAGGGTGGTCGACTCCAATGGTGAGCCCTTAGTGGGAGCCTCTGTCAAACAGTTGGGCACTTCGAGAGGCACCGTCACCGATGGCGACGGAAAGTTCCTGCTCAATGTGGCTCCCGGTACGAAGCTCATCGTTTCCTATGTAGGCTCCAAGGACCGGATAGTGAGAGCCTCGCAGTCGATGAACATCGTGCTCGACGACGATGTGTCGTCCATCGATGAGGTTGTCGTCGTGGGTTATGGCACGCAGAAGAAAGCCAACCTCTCGGGCGCCGTGGCCACTGCCGACACCAAGAAGCTCGCCAACCGTCCCGCTAACAATATTGGTTCGGCTCTGGAAGGAGCTGTTGCCAACCTCAACATCGACCCCGTGTCGGGCGACCCTAACGACCTGCCCTCGTTCAACATCCGCGGCTTCACCTCTATCAACGGCGGCTCGCCTCTGGTGGTCATCGACGGTGTCATCTCGGACGCTGTTCAGCTCAACCATCTCAACCCCGCCGACATCGCCAACATCTCGGTGCTCAAGGATGCTGCCTCAGCGGCCATCTACGGTTCGAGAGCTGCCTACGGTGTGATTCTCGTAACCACGAAGACAGGAAACTCTGAGAAGGTGACTGTGAACTACAATGGCAACTTCGACTGGCGCGGACTGACCGTGAAGCCCGACTACGTGGACGACCCATCCGTCTACTATCACGACCGCAACCAAGCCGACACAGGCAATCCCAATTCGGGTAGCTGGCCTACGGAGATGTTTGAAGCAATCGACAAGTGGAAAGCCGACCCTGCAAACAATCCCGACCACTACTACATGGCAGCCTGGGATGAGTATTTCGGCTTCAAGTTCTTCAACCCCGCAGATACCTATATCAAGAACAACGCTTTTTCGACTACACACAACATCAACATCTCGGGCAAGACGGACAAGGTGAACTACTATCTGTCGGGAGCTTACCAGTACCAGGATGGTATGATTAAGGTGGGCACCAACACCTACAACCAGTACAACACACGTGCCAAGCTCGATATTCAGATAACGCCGTGGTGGAAGATCGGTTCCAACACCAGCCTCATCTCCACCCTCTACAATGCCTCTACCAGTTATATGCAGAAGCATGATGATACGAACAGAAGCCCCTGGGGCTATGGCACCGTCATGGAAACACTGATGAGTATCATTCCTTTCGGCTGGTCCATGAGCACTCCCGGTTCCGACTTCGTCTACGACTGGGCAACCGACGCGGGACGACTCAAATACGGCGGAATGTCGAAGAAGCACGACACGACAGTTGGACAACAGTTCACCACACGCATCGACATTCTCAAGAATGTGCTCTTCCTCAACGGACAGTACAACTTCTCGCTCCAGAAGGTATCTACCGATATGACCCATCTGCCCTTTATGGGCTCGGGTGGTTTCGACTCAGGTACGTGGGAGAACGACGCTCCGTCATGGTCGTCGTTCACCAACTCCAGGGTGCGCCATATCACCTTTGAGACCTATGCCACCTTCCACAAGCTCTTTGCCGAGAAACACGATGTGACTGCCATCCTTGGTTTCAACCAGGAAGCCTACCGCTACAACACACAGTATGCACAGAGGCAGCAGCTCATCTCCACCTCTGTGCCATCTGCCAACCTGGCCTACGGTGAAAAGAACATCTCGGAAAGCACCACTACCTGGACTCTGCGCGGACTCTATGGCCGCCTGGGCTATATCTACGACGACAAGTACATCGCCGAGTTTGACTTCCGCCGCGATATGACCTCCCGCTTCCCCCATTCGAGCCGCACCGTGTTCAACCCCTCGGGCTCCGTGGCTTGGGTAGTGTCGAAGGAGAACTTCTTCCAGCCGCTCAATAAAGTGTTCGACCAGCTGAAGCTTCGTGCTTCCTATGGCCAGTTAGGCAATCAGGATGTGAGTGCCTATGCCTACATCCCCACCATGCGAGCCTACACCTACGGGTCGCTCATTGGCGGAACCTTCCCCATGACCGTCGGTGCTCCCGGTCTCGTGTCGGGTAACCTCACTTGGGAGAAGGTGCGCACACTCGACTTCGGTCTCGACCTCGTGATGCTGAACAACCGCCTCAGCCTCACCGCCGACATCTACCGCCGCGACACCAAAGACATGCTCACCACGCAGGGCCGTGACCTGCCATCGGTGCTCGGGACCTCAGTACCTCAGGAGAATGCAGCTGACCTGAAAACCATAGGATGGGATATCACCGTAGGCTGGCGTGACCATTTCAACCTGGCCGGAAAGCCTTTCCATTACAGTATCGATGCCAACATGGCCGACAGCTGGGCCGAGATTACTAAAGTAGCCAACGAAACAGGCTCGCTCTCATCCTACTACACGGGACAACGACTTGGAGAAATCTGGGGCTACCAGACCGAAGGAATCTTTGCTACCGACGAAGAGGCAAAAAACTGGGCCGACATGAGCGAGGTGCTCTACCAGCCCGGCAAGTACCCGCAGCGCGCTGGAACCATCAAGCTGGCTGACCTCAATGATGACCATAAGATTACGCGCGGAGCCTACACGCTGAAGGACCACGGCGACCTGAAGGTGATTGGCAACACGTCCATTCGCTACCGTTTCGGACTCACGCTCGGAGCACAGTGGAACGGCATCGACTTCAGTGCTTTCTTCCAGGGCTGCCTGAAGCACAACTACTATCCCGGCTGGTGGGACCGCGACTTCTGGGGTTTCTACAGCATCAGCTGGTTCTATGAGCCGAAGAACAACCTCAACCGCTGGACCGAAGAGAACAAGAACACCAACGCCTGGTTCCCACGGCTGGAGCAGGGCAATGCCCACTCACTGACCAAGGAACTCTCCTCGCAGACCAAATATCTGCAGGATGCCTCCTACATTCGTCTGAAGAACCTCACTATCGGCTATACTCTTCCGGCCTCCTGGCTCAAGAACCTGCCCATAACGAGGGTACGCGTCTACTATACCGGTGAGAATCTCTTCAACATCAACGGACTCTACAGCGGATACAAAGCCGACCCCGAGAATCTCGGCTGGCAGTACTATCCCATACAGCGCCACCACTCGCTCGGCGTGAACATCACATTCTAACCTATTAATATCAGCAACTATGGATAAGATAAAATACAGTATAGTCCTTCTTGCCGGACTCCTCACTCTGGCTGGCTGCAATGACAGCTTCCTCGACCAGACCCCTGAGACTGATATCACAGAGAAGAATTTCTTCAAGACCGATGCTGACTTGCAACTCTACTCTAACAAGTTCTATGACTACTTCTATAAATCGACGCTCTCATTGGGTGACGGCGTCAGCGACAATGGTGTCTGTGGCAACACCACCGACCGCCTCTACCTGTATATGTCGGGGGGCGTTACGCCTGACAACGTTGGAAAATGGGGCTGGGGCGACATCCGCAACGTGAACTTCATGATAGCCCGTTCGGGCAAGGCCACAGGCGACAATGCGAAGCATTACATCGGACTGGC
>ONMG01000274.1 GCA_900318855.1 uncultured Prevotella sp. | reverse complement strand
GCTCTTTTTGCTCCGCAAGAAGACAGGCGGCACTCGGGAGAGGCAAAGAAAAAACAAGTTTTTTCTTTGCCTCTCCCCTCGTTTGCACTATCTTTGCAATTAAAAGTAAGAAGGATGGAAGAGAAGATACCTGAACAGTGGAGCAAGTTCTACCTCAAGGATGTTAGCTTCGTCAACTTGATGATGCGGCGTATTTACAATGTACTTATCGTGGCCAACCCCTACGACGCATTCATGCTGGAAGACGACGGGCGTGTAGAGGAAAAGATATACAATGAGTATATGGCACTTGGCCTTCGCTATCCGCCCACCTTCACTCAGGTGAGCACCATTGGGGAAGCGGGTCAGGTACTCCGCACGAGTAAGGTCGACCTTGTTATATGTATGCCGGGCAATGCCGACAATGATGCTTTCAGCGTGGCACGTGCCATCAAGGCCAAATTCCCTGATATCCACTGCATCGTGCTGACTCCTTTCTCACACGGTATCACGCGGCGCATGCAAAATGAGGACCTCAGCATGTTCGACTATGTGTTCTGCTGGCTTGGCAATACCAACCTCATCCTCTCCATCATCAAGCTCATCGAAGACAAGATGAACCTCTGCCACGACATCCTTGAAGGGGGCGTGCAGATGATTCTGCTTGTCGAAGACAGCATCCGCTTCTACTCTTCCATCCTGCCCAACCTATACAATTACATCCTGGTGCAAAGCCAAAACTTTGCCATTGAGGCTCTCAATCCTCATGCCGCCACACTGCGCATGAGAGGACGCCCGAAAGTGATACTGGCACGCAATTACGAGGAGGCGATGGAGGCTTATATGAAATACAAGGACAACTGCCTCGGAGTAATCAGCGACGCACGCTTTCCCATCAACGGGGAGAAAGACTCGGAAGCCGGACTCAAACTGTTGCGCGCCATCAGAAAGCAGGATGAGTACGTGCCACTCATTATGGAGAGTTCGGAAACCGAGAATCGCACGAAGGCTGAAGCTGAAGGATTCAAGTTTGTCGACAAGAACTCCCAGAAAATCAGCGTTGACCTGCGCCATCTTCTGGAAGAGCACATGGGGTTTGGCGACTTCATCTTCCGCGACCCGAAGACCCACTCCGAAATCATGCGCATACATACGCTCAAGGAGTTGCAGGACAACATCTTCAAGATTCTCAATGACTCGATGCTCTACCACATCTCGCGCAACCACATGAGCCGGTGGCTCTCGGCACGCGCCATCTTCCCCGTGTCAGCATTTCTAAAGAACATCACCTGGCACAAGCTGCAGGATGTGGATGCCCACCGACAGATTATCTTCGACGCCATCGTCCAATACCGCAAGATGAAGAACATCGGTGTGGTGGCCGTATTCGACCGCACGAAGTTCGACCGCTACGCTCACTTTGCACGTATCGGCGATGGCTCACTGGGCGGCAAGGGACGTGGCCTGGCATTCCTCGACAACATCATCAAGATGCACCCCGAATTCAACCAATTTGAAGGTGCCACGGTACAAATACCCAAGACACTGGTCCTATGTACCGACCTCTTCGACCAGTTCATGGAGCAGAACAACCTCTACCAGACCGCACTGAGCGACATCCCCGACAGCGAAATTCTGCAGAGCTTCCTCAAGGCGCAGTTGCCCGACTCACTCATTGCCGACTTCTTCACCTTCTTCGAAGCCACGCGCAGCCCCATTGCTGTAAGGTCGTCGTCACTGCTCGAGGATTCCCACTATCAGCCTTTCGCCGGCATCTCTTCCACCTACATGATACCCTGGCTGGACGACAAGTTTGCCATGCTGCAGATGCTGGCCTGCGCCATAAAGGGTGTCTATGCCTCCGTGTTCTACCACGACTCCAAGGCTTACATGACCGCCACGAGCAACGTCATCGACCAAGAGAAGATGGCCGTCATCTTGCAGGAGGTAGTGGGCGAGCGCCATGACAGCCGCTATTATCCCACCTTCAGCGGTGTGCTGCGCTCCATCAACTACTATCCTATCGGCAACGAGACCTCATCGGAAGGCATCGCTTCACTGGCACTGGGACTCGGGAAATACATCGTCGACGGGGGACAGACGCTGCGTGTCTCGCCCTATCATCCTCACCAGGTGCTCCAGATGAGTGAGCTCAGCATGGCACTGAAGGAGACTCAGACGCAATTCTACGCACTCGACATGAACCATGTGGGCAACGACTTCAAGGTGGACGACGGATTTAACATCCAGAAACTCAACGTGAAGCAGGCTGAGGCCGACGGGACCCTACGCTATATCGCCTCAACCTACGATGCCAACGACGACCTGATACGCGATGGCGTATATCCCGGCGGACGCAAAATCATCAGTTTCGCAGGTGTACTCCAGCAAGGTGTCTTCCCTCTGCCCGAGATATTGCAACTCAGCATGCAGCTGGGTGCCGATGCCATGCGGCGACCGGTAGAAATAGAATTCGCTTGCAATCTGAGGCCCGACCGCACAGGCAGCTTCTATCTGCTGCAGATACGCCCCATTGTCGACAGCAAACAGGTGCTCGATGAAGATGTGGCAGCAGTGCCCGACAGCCGTTGCCTGCTCAGATCGGACAATTCCTTGGGACACGGCATCTGTGACGACATCACCGACGTGGTCTATGTGAAGACCAGCAACGCCTTCTCCGCGAAGGACAATCCCACCATAGCGACAGAGATAGAACGACTAAACCGCAGGTTCCTGGAAGAAGGACGCAATTACATTCTCATAGGTCCGGGCCGTTGGGGTTCCAGCGACCCGTGGCTGGGCATCCCCGTGAAATGGCCGAATATCAGTGCCGCTAAGCTCATCGCCGAAGTAGCTTTGCCGCACTATCATGTCGATCCGAGCCAAGGCACCCATTTCTTCCAGAATCTCACCAGTTTCGGGGTTGGCTATTTCACTATCGACGCCACACGCGGCAATGGCTTCTTCCGCCAGGACATCCTCGACGCGATGCCTTCTGTGGAAGAGACTGACCACCTGCGCCAGGTGAGATTCCCTAAACCGGTCGGCATCATGATGGATGGCATGAAGCAACAGGGGGTGGTGATGCTTCCGCATGGACAACAGAAAGAGTGCGAGTAGCCGGGGCTGCCCATTTCGTAGGTATACAGGCTCGTACGAGTTGACCTACATCAAGAAAACAGCACCACCCACAACAAGAGTCGGCTTAAATTTGCACAATGGCACTAATTGCAATACCTTTGCAACGTGTTTTTCATGGTATTAGATTTAAGGTTAACAAAGATTGGACTACAGCGGTAGTCCTTTTTTTATGTCCCTACCTCAATACCCATCCTCCAGACACCTTCGTTGCATCCGCTTCACTTGAGGGGCAAAAGACTGGTTAGAAGCCATGTTGCTTCAGCGTCGGTGGTCGTTCAAGGGCTCGACGGGAATCAGTCAGAAGAGGAATACATGGCATGAAGGTGGGAGGGAGAGCGACCACCCCACCCTCTTTAGAACAGTAGCTTCAGAGATTCTTCACAGCCTGCAGCCGCACACTGTCGGTAACACCGTCACCGATGACCTTGAGCTCATGATTGCCCTCTGTAAGCACAATGGGCTTGAATTGCCAGATGACGCCCGAGACATCAGGGCAGTGAGCGATTTCCTCGGTCAGCCTTCCGTCAACAAAGAGTTGCAGCGATCGGGCATTGCTGTACACCTTTACAACACAGGGAGTAGCCGAGTCAATACGAGTGCGTCTCCGGCTGGTTATGTACACCGTTTTCACCTTATGGTTCCATAGCGACTTATAGAGATAGAAGATATCCTTCTTCAGTTTACGGTCGCGCGTCACAAGTCCCTTGTCGTTCATAAACTTGCGGCCGTCGTTCTCCTTGAAATAGATGCCGTCGGACGAATCCATGAAACCTTCCTGCCGGGCTGCCACGGGGAAATCGAAGAGCACCCAGGCCGAAGTGAAGTTCAGGAAGGGCATCTTCACCATCTGCCTCACATGGCTCTCGTGCACCAGATTGCCAAACTCTTCGAAGTGGACCTTGTCGTCACCACGCAGGTATTTCAAGTCGGTCGACCAAGTATGACACCAGGGATTGATACCCGCGCCATACTCCGAAAGATTGACGGCTCCCATGCGCTGATGTATCTCATTCATCTCATTGGTGAAATGGGCAAAGTTATCCTTCTGATAATACCAGCCCACATAGCGATTCTCCGAATGGTAGTCGCCTTTGAGTTGGGCATAGCCTGGATTACGGTAGAGACTACAGTCGGTAGGACCACAGAGACGGTAGGGATCCAGCTTCTTCGTATAGTCATAGAGTCGGGCGGTCTCGCTGACCACGCGCTGAGGGTCCAGCTTGTCCTGCAACTGGCCCGCCACATTACCCCAGTAGTCGATTTCATTCCACATCCCCCAGAACATAATCGAAGGATGGTTGTAAAGGTTGGTCACCATCTCGCGCATCTGCGAATGGATGTTTTCGAAATACGACGGCTGCGCTTTCACCCCACACACATTCACCCAGGGTATTTCTGTCTGTACGATGATGCCCAGCGAATCGCAGAGCTGATACTCACGATCGTTGTGCGGATAATGCGCCAGCCGGAGGAAGTTGCATCCCAGCTCGGCAATGATACGGTAATCCGACTCAATATCCGGCAGGCTGACAGCCGACGCTTTTCCAGCAATATCCTGATGCTCGGCCACCCCACGAAGGGCATAATGACGTCCATTGAGGAAGAAGCCCGCATCGCGCGTCACCTTATAATAACGATAGCCCACCTTTGTCGACACTTCATCCATCACCTTACCCGACAGGTCCTTCACTACAATAGACGCACTGTAGAGATAGGGGTCGTCGACACCGTTCCACAGATGGGGCCTGGGCAACGTAAAAGAGTGGCTTAGGGACGTGGCTGCGCCGGGTGTTGCGGACAGAAGGAGGCGGTCGGTGTGCTGATAAGCTGTATGACCAGAAGCATCTTTCAAGAGATAGTCCACACTCACTCTTTCGGTCTTTCCCGAGGCATTGCGGAGCTCGGCACTCATCACAGTAGTGGCTTTCTGCGCCGACACTTGGGGCACGGTCACATGAAGCCGATAAAGGCCGGACGACAGGGGTGAGACATAGATGGGCGACATCTTGAGCAGAAACACCGGATTATGAAGACCTCCATTCTTATTGAAGTCCGATGATACCGGGATAAGACTCACGTCCTCATGATTGTCACAGGTGACGGCAACAAGATTGTCGCCCTCATGAAGCAGGTTGCTCACATCGAGTACGAAGGGAGTATAGCCACCCCTATGATGCGTCAGCAACTGCCCGTTCACATAGACCCAAGCCTGCTGTGCCGCCCCTTCGAAGAGTAGATACAGCGGCCGGTCTGCATCACCAGCAGTGAGATGAATACTGCGGCGATAGTAACCCTTGCCACGATAATACTTGGCAGTTACGCCATCGAGTGCATTATACGAATGAGGCACGCTCACCGCCGTCCATTGCACACTGTCCTTACTAAACTGCCAATCGACCAGACTGACGCTCTCGCTGCCCAGTCGCTGCCCCACACCGGGAAGGGCAACAAGACCAAGTAGGAATAACAACGATGCTCTTAAAGGTTTCATATGTTGCTGAGATTTATAAAGACTGTCGGAATATCATCCGAATGTATTTGCAAAGATAGTGCAAACGAGGGGAGAGGCACTGGTTTTTGTCAGAATAGCATGCGCTCTCCTGCACTCGTTACCCTTATAATAATGTTTGTTTGATGCATTGACGAAATCTGGTGGGAGACGCGCATACTCACTCCACATTGTCGCTTGCAATCTCAGCCAGACTTTTCTTTAAGTGAGCCTTAATGCGCTCCAGGAAGGTCGCAGGCTTCTGGGAGACAGAAGGCTCGGTAGGGCTGATGCTAGTCAGCGGATCCTCATCAGAATCATCGGTATCAGCATCCTTGTCTGTGGATTGTTCTGTGGGTTGGGCTTCGGGTTGAGCCTCGGCTTGAGAGTCCTCGCCGACCGGTTCCTCCTTGCGCTCACTGTCATCGGTCGACTGGTTCAACTGCGTCTCGTCGAAAGTTAGGGTGGTAACATCTGCCGTTCCGTCCTGAACGGTGGAATGGGATGTGGCTGCCGAGGAAAGAAGGGGCTCGCGGTAGAGCTTCGAGATGATGCGGTCGTAGTACTCGCTGTCATCGGTCGATGGCTCTTCTTCGGGAGCAAAGCGGTTATCGAGTCCTGTGGCAAGGATGATGACCTTAGCATCCTCGCCGAGCGAATTGTCGTCGCTTGTGCCCCAGATGACATCGATATTGGGGTTGAGACCATACATGAAGGCGTCCACCTCACGCATCTCGCTCACGAAGAGCGGACGCTCGTCGCTGGTGTAGATGTTGAATAGTATCTTCTTAGCCTTAGTGATGTCGCTGCCGTAGAGTAGGGGCGAATCGAGTGCATTGACGATGGCCTTCTCCACCCGTCGGGCTCCTCCGGCGCGGCCGATGGCCATGATGGCTCCGCCGCCACCGCGCATGGTGGTCTCCACGTCGCGGAAGTCGAGGTTGATGCTTCCCTCAACGGTGATGAGCTCGGAGATGCTCTTCGCTGCACTGCAAAGGATGTCGTCGGCCGCTTTGAAAGCCTTCTTTACGGAGATCTCGGAGTCGGCATACACATTACAGATGCTTTCGTCGTTGATGATCAACAGAGAGTCGACATTCTTTCTCATCTCCTCTACTCCCTTTAGCGCCTTGGTTATCTTGCGCCGCTTCTCGAAATAGAAGGGTATGGTCACAATGCCAATCGTCAGTATGCCCATGCTTCTGGCCACCGATGCTATGATGGGAGCAGCCCCGGTGCCCGTACCGCCACCCATACCGGCAGTGATGAAGCACATGCGGGTGGAGTCGTTGAAGAGCTGCTTCACGCGCTCCTTGGTCTTGATGGCCTCCGACTTGCCCAGTTCGGGGTCCGCGCCGGCGCCCAAGCCCGAGTCGCCGAGCAGCAGCTTTACAGGCACGGGGGAGTGGGAAAGGCTCTGACTGTCGGTGTTGCAGACTGCGAACGACACGTTGGCGATGCCTTCCTCATACATGTTGTTGACTGCATTGCAGCCGCCTCCGCCCACACCGACGACCTTGATGATCTGCTTCGTGGTGTCCTCTACGGGACCAAAATCCAGAATGTTATCAGCGGGATTTGTCATATGCTCAGATATTGCTTAATCACCCGCAAAATTACTTCTTTCTGCTCTGAGGAGCAAGAGTTGTCAAGCCGCAAGCCTTGCGGACATCCTTTTTTAGGGAGCATTCTTGCAGTGCCCCATGCTTTTGATTAACTTTGCAGAAACTCTCCGGCAAGCCTTTGCTAAAGGTTGCAAACAACCTGGTATAGTGTGGCTGTTGGGTTGAGGAGTGCAAAGCACATTACGGCTACGACGCAATATGAAACCTATCGAAGGACAAGCTGAGGCAATGGCACGCCAGTTGAGCCAACTGGTGCGTGGACTGCAGATTATGGGACGCAATGATCTGCTGATTAAAGCCATTACTGTGCCTACGCTGGAACTGCTGAGGACTGAGGCTGCGCGCGGAACGCTCCGGCAGCTGAAGGTGACCAGCGATGGACGGATCTGCATTTGTTCTACACCCTCGAAAACTGTGCCGGATCCGGGAGCCGATTGGCTTGAGGTGCAGCTGTCACCCGTTCATCGTGCCGTCTATCTCCTGTTTCTCCGTCACGTTGAGGGCATCGAATTCAAATCTCTGAGCGAATACCGCGAGGAGTTGCTCAGCATCTACCGGCACATCTCGCCCGAAGGCGACCAAAGGAAGATGCTGGAGACCGTGGAGCGACTGACGAACCCATTGGATAATGCCATCAATGAGAAGTGCTCACGCATCAAGTCGGCCTTCTGCGCACTCATGGACGACTACACCGCCAGCTACTACATCATCGGCAGCAAGGCCGAACGCATCGACCCCACATCACCACGCCACTGGTTCCGACGGCTGAAAGTGATTACACTGCCACGGGAGCTGGTGGACGACGAGATGGGCATGATGCAG
>ONMG01000075.1 GCA_900318855.1 uncultured Prevotella sp. | reverse complement strand
TGCCTGCGAGGGCGCGGCCGACTCGCGCGAGCGCAGAGCCTCGTCGACGGTGGGCACCGCGCTGTCGGCTCCTGCATCGGGTCTTATCGTGCGGAGCCAGTCGTAGATGCCGCCCAAATGCTCTTTCACCTCTCCCCCGCCGAACTCGTAGACTTTCGTCACCAGCCCATCGAGGAACTCGCGGTCGTGGCTCACGATAATAGCCGTGCCGTCGAAGGCCTTGACAGCCTCCTTGAGCACGTCCTTAGAGGGCATATCCAAGTGATTGGTAGGCTCGTCGAGGATGAGGAAGTTCACAGGCTGAAGGAGCAGCTTAATCATGGCCAGACGGCTGCGCTCGCCTCCGCTGAGCACTTTCACCTTCTTCTCCGAGGTTTCGCCACCGAACATGAATGCACCGAGGAGATCGTTGATTTTCAAGCGCATCTCGCCCGTGGCCACCTGGTCTATGGTGTCGTAGATAGTGAGATTCTCATCCAGGAGCTGGGCCTGATTCTGCGCGAAATAGCCTATCTGCACGTTGTGCCCCACGCGCAGCCGCCCCTCATAGGGAATCTCACCCATGATGCACTTCACAAGGGTTGACTTTCCCTCGCCGTTCTTTCCGACGAAGGCCACCTTCTCGCCTCGCTTGATGGTGAAGGTAACATTGCTGAACACCTTGTGGCTGCCATAGTCTTTTCTCACGTCCTCGCAGATGAGGGGGTAGTCGCCGGAGCGCAGACAGGGCGGAAACTTGAGGTGCATCACCTTGTTGTCGACCTCGTCAACTTCCACCGGAACCATCTTTTCCAGTTGGCGGATGCGCTGCTGCACCTGGACAGCCTTAGTGGGCTTATAGCGGAAGCGCTCGATGAAAGCCTTGATGTCGGCAATTTCTTTCTGCTGGTTCTCATAGGCCCTCAGCTGCTGCTCGCGCCGCTCCTGCCTGAGCACCACATACTCATCGTACTTCACCTTGTAGTCCTCTATATGTCCGCAGGTGATTTCGATAGTGCGATTGGTGACATTGTTGATGAATGCGCGGTCGTGGCTCACCAGCACCAAGGCACGAGCCGACTGGGCAAGGAACTGCTCAAGCCACTGGATGCTCTCGATGTCAAGATGATTCGTGGGCTCGTCGAGCAGTAGCACATCGGGGTGCTGTAGCAATATCTTGGCCAGCTCGATGCGCATGCGCCATCCTCCGGAGAACTCGCTCGTGGGACGGTCGAAGTCGGTGCGCAGAAAGCCCAGGCCCAGGAGCGTGCGCTCCATCTCGGCCTCATAGCCCTCACCACCGAGCATCATATAGCGGTCGTGCTCCTGCGTGAAGCGATCCACCAGCTGCATGTAGTCGGGACTGTCGTAGTCGGTACGCTCGCTGAGCTGCTTCTGCATCTCCTCGAGACGCTCCTTGACCTTCACTCGTCCGGCAAAGGCTTTGCGTGCTTCCTCTCTCACAGTGGTGTCATCGGCCAGCTTCATCACCTGAGGCAGATAGCCCACCGTAGAGCCTGAGGATACCGACACCGGGCCCGATGTGGGATGCTGCAGGCCGCAGAGAATCTTGAGCATAGTCGACTTGCCAGCTCCGTTCTTCCCCACCAACGCTATGCGGTCGCGGTCGCCAATAACAAAACTCACATCGTGGAACAACGGTTTCGCACCAAATTCCACCTTCAGTCCTTCTATTGAAATCATCTTATTCTCCTGAATCTTTACTTTACTCTCTCAAACTGCAAAAGTACAAAGAATAAGCGAGATAAACTCAGAAAACACCCACTATTTGCAGTACCTCAGCCACTTTGGCATTCTGAAGAAGCGGGAAAAGGAGTTATCCACTTGCACCCTTCCTGCTACGCTCCAAAGATTGTGCCCCTACCCTCTTAGCTGCAACTCTTCAAAGTCTTGCCACGGCAATCAGCCACCAGAGCCACAGAACAGCACCACCGGCTTTGCGCCCCACAGCTGCCGGAGGCGACAGTCGGGTAAGGATGAATCTTTGAAGGAAAACCGAAAAAAGGTGACCACAAACTTGCTGTATTCCGGGAAAACCGATAACTTTACACATCGTTACTGATAAGAACAGACAGGTGCTGACCGGCATGGATGCGGGCAGCACCGGATTATTAACAATGTAAACCTAACAGACATGCACATTTACGCCAAGATTATATCGCAACGACTTTCACTGCCCGAGGAGGCGGTGAGCAACACACTTGCACTGCTCGACGAAGGCTGCACCATCCCCTTCATCTCGCGCTACCGCAAAGAGCGCACCGGAGGCCTGAACGAGGTGCAGATAGGTCTCATCAGCGACTGGAACGACAAACTGAAGGAGCTCAGCAAACGTAAGACGTCCATACTCAAGACCATAGAAGGACAAGGGAAACTCAGCGAGGAGCTTCGGCAGCGCATTGAAAACTCATGGGACGCCACCGAAATCGAGGATATCTATCTGCCTTTCAAGCCCAAGCGGCGCACAAGGGCTCAGGTGGCCCGCGAGCAAGGTCTGGAGCCGCTGGCTCACGCCATCCTCCAACAGCATGACAACGCCATCGGCAATACGGCCCGCAAGCTGCTCACTTTGCTCCAGGCTCAACACGCTAAGGAGGCACAGCAGAAGGACTCGCCCTTCGCCTTCCTCCTGATGCCGCCCGCCGAGCAACTGGCCCATGCCCTGCAGGGAGCTAAGGACATCATAGCCGAGGAAATCAGCGAGAGCGAAGGCTCGCGCAATGCCATCAGAGGCGAATACCGGCGCGGAGCCATCATCACCTCAAAGGTGGTGAAGAGCAAGCAGGACAGCGATGAGGCTCAGCGCTTTGCCGATTACTTCGACTTCTCGGAGCCGTTGCGCCGCTGTTCCTCACACCGCTTGCTGGCCATGCGCCGAGGTGAGCGCTTGGGCATTCTGCGAGTGAGCATCACAGCCGACGACAACGAGTGCATGAGCCGTCTACGCCGGCACTATGTACATGGCTCTGGAGTCTGCCAGCAACTGGTGGGCGAGGCTTCCGACGATGCCTTCAAGCGTCTCCTCAAGCCATCGATTGAGAATGAATTCGACGCCGAAAGCAAGTCCAAGGCCGACGACGAGGCTGTGGCCGTGTTTGCCGAGAACCTGCGACAGCTGCTGCTGGCACCACCGCTCGGTCAGAAGCGCGTCATGGCGGTCGACCCCGGCTTTGCCAACGGCTGCAAGATAGTGTGCCTCGACGAGCAGGGCAATCTGCTCCACCACGAGATTGTATATCCACTCCCCCCGCGCCGCTACTACGCGCAGGCTTCGGTGAGCGTGATGAAGATGATTAGCCAATACCATATCGAAGCGATAGCCATTGGCAATGGCACTGCCAGCAGGGAAGCCAAGGACTTTATCAATGACATCATCACGCTACCCTCGGAAAGCAAAGTCAAGAAGCCCTCGGTATTCGTGGTGAGCGAGGACGGTGCCAGCATCTACTCGGCTTCGGCCACGGCGCGCGAGGAGTTTCCCAATGAGGATGTCACCGTGAGAGGCGCCGTCTCCATAGGTCGCCGACTGATGGATCCTCTGGCCGAACTGGTGAAGATCGACCCTAAGAGTATAGGTGTCGGACAGTACCAGCACGACGTGGAACAGTCGAAACTGAAGCACAGTCTCGACCAAACGGTGGAAAACTGCGTCAACCATGTTGGAGTGAACGTCAATACGGCTTCGCAGCACCTGCTCAACTACGTGAGCGGACTCGGACCGACGCTGGCCAAGAATATTGTGGACTACCGCCGCGAGCATGGTCCCTTCACGTCGAGGGTACAGCTCAAGAAGGTGCCACGCCTTGGTCCCACAGCGTTCCAACAGTGCGCGGGCTTCTTGAGAATACCCGGAGCCCGGAATCCGCTCGACAACAGCGCTGTGCACCCCGAAAGCTATGGCATCGTGGAGCAGATGGCAGCCGACCAAGGGTGCAGCGTCGGCGACCTGATTGGCAACGAGGAACGCTGCAAGGCCATCAGTCTGAAGAAATATGTCGGTGGTAATGTGGGACTACCTACACTCAACGACATTCGGGACGAACTGCTGAAACCTGGACGTGACCCCCGTGGAGAGGTGGAGGAATTCTCGTTCGATGAGCATGTCCACACCCTCGACGACCTGCAGGAAGGCATGGTGCTGCCAGGCATCGTGACCAATATCACGAAGTTCGGCGCCTTTGTCGACATTGGAGTTCATCAGGACGGACTGGTCCACGTGTCGCAGATGGCCGACAAATACGTGGCCGACCCTACGACCGTGGTACATCTCCACCAGCATGTCAGAGTGAAGGTCATCGAAGTCGATGAGCGCAGAGGAAGAATTTCGCTCTCAATGAAGGGAATAAAATAAGCAGTAAGAGGCACTGACGAGAAGTGGCTGGGGATGAGGGACTACCGCATTAGTGCACTTTCGGATAAGTCCTTCAAAGCTCCAATCACAGACTTCTTTCTACTGGGCTCAAAACGAAGAGGGATAACGAAAAGGGGGAGCAAGCTTTCGCTTGCTCCCCTATCGTTTTTGCTTTAAAAGGCTGGACCCCGCCGGCTGTGGGTTCAAAGTCATTCGGACCTGTGGCAAATGATAATAATCTAAGAAGGTAATCATTATATGATCTAAACAATCTTATCCTCCACAGACCGGCAAGTATCCAGATCCTAGTATTGGCAAATCGTCGCATACCTACCTTCTAAGATATACACATTTATACTCGCCACTAGTACCTAGATAACAATTGCAAAGTTATATAATTTCCGTCAAACGGCAACAAAGGTAAGGGATTTTTTTTGCTCTTCCCCCAACTTTTTTCAATCCATCACTTACAGTCTCCTGCCAAAGCCCTTAAAAACAAGCATCTAAAGACCGACCAGAAGTAAAATTCTTCGCAAGGGCCATCGAAGAGTAAGGATACAAAGCGACCCATTCCACAATGTCCTAAACATGAAAAAGGGCTCCGGCAAATCTACATTGCCAGAGCCCCCATATTTTCGTCTCAGCTGCTCTTCGCAGCAATTGATTTACTTCACCTTATCGACCACAGCCTTGAAAGCCTCAGGGTTGTTGACAGCGAGGTCGGCAAGCACCTTACGGTTGATCTCGATACCGGCCTTGTGCAAAGCACCCATGAGCTGACTGTAGCTCATATCCTGCAGACGGGCTGCAGCATTGATACGCTGAATCCAGAGCGCGCGAAAGTTGCGCTTCTTGTTGCGACGGTCACGATATGCATAGGTGAGACCCTTCTCCCAAGTGTTCTTGGCAACGGTCCACACATTCTTGCGGGCTCCATAGTAACCCTTAGTGAGCTTTAGGATTCTTGTTCTCTTTGCTTTAGATGCAACGTGATTTACTGATCTTGGCATAATTTCTGTTCTTTAAAAGTTCGACTAAAAAGTTACCTGTGCTTAGCGGAGATTAAGCAGTTCGCGCACCTGCTTGAGGTTTGTGCGGTCGACCATGGTCTGATGAACCAAGTTTCTCTTCTGCTTCTTTGTCTTCTTAGTCAGAATGTGACTGTGGTAAGCGTGATGTCTCTTA
>ONMG01000063.1 GCA_900318855.1 uncultured Prevotella sp. | reverse complement strand
GCGGATGTCGCGGTAGAGACCTACGGTGGTGAGGTTGCGGCCGGGGTTCAGATACATCGTGTCGCCATAGGCGATGAGGTAGGAGAAAGGCAGGTTGCGAGTGTCGGGGTGATACATCAGTTTTCCGAAGCACACCGAGAAGGTGCCGATGCGTGCCGGCATGAGTATGTAGGCTCCGCTGGCAGTCTTGGCTCCGCGCTCCAGCACTCCGTAGTGCATGGGCCCCATCTTGTAGGCGTGGTTGGAGAAGTTGGTGGCCGAGCCTGCGTTGTAGAACGAGAACATACCTCCGATAAGGAGGCTGCTCTTGTGGTGGCTGGCCGAGAAGGGACCGCAGAAGGCAGCGCAGGCTTCACCGTTGCTCATATAGCTGTTGGCGAAGAAGATGCTCTGCGAGGCGGTGAATCCATTGCTGAGCTGGCAGGCCTCGCCGACGAAGCAGTTCTGAATCTTCACGCTGTTGGTGAGGCTGGAGGCATCGGAGACGATGGAGTTCTCGCAGATGACGCCTGTACCCACGTAGACACTGGCATCGGCCGAGCTGAGGATGGTGCAGTCGCTCAGCCGCGAGGCACCACTGATTTCGCACTCATCGCCGATGATGGTGTTGATGATTTCCTTGGTGTTGACAATCTTGACGCGGTCACCGATGGTGCCGCAGTCGGGCTCCTGACATTGTGTGTCCTCACTGATGAGCCGGCGCATGGCCTCGAAGAAGACTTTGTCGTGGCTGTGGTTCACCATGAGGGCAGCGGTCTGACTGTTGAGTTCGCTGAAGAGCACCACGTTGCCCGTGCCCACCTCGTTGAGCACCGAGATGAGATTGTCCTGACCATAGGTGGCTCCTCCGGTGGTCTCCAGCGTGCTCACGTTGGAGATGTAGCAGTCGTTGCCGATGACGTAGTTGTTAATGTAGCCTGCCACATTCTCTATGAGCGTATTGTCACCCACGGCCACATTGCGCAGTGTGGCATTGTGGATGCCCGAATGCTTGGTGAAGCCCGGGCTCACCTCAACAGACTTGTCGAAAGTGCCCAGACGGACGTCGCCATAGAAGTCGACGTTATGGATGTAGTGTGGCAGAAAGTCGTCGCTCACACTGATGCGTCCCCAGTCCTCGGCCCGGCAGCCCTGCTCCTCCAGGGTGCTGATTTCGTCGTCGCTGAGACTGCGGTAGTTGTCGGTCGTCATACTCATGTGTTATTCGTTGGGGTAAAGGAAGTCGTTATAGGGGTATTTCTGTACATGGAGCTCGCGCACCTTCTTGTAGAGCGTGTCGCGCAGCTCGTCGATGTTCGTCTTCTCCTTAGCCGAGATGAAGATGCAGTTGTCGCCCATGCGTGCCATCCACGTCTGCCGGAGTTCATCGAGCGTGATGTTCTCTTTGGTGGGGGCTGTGAGGTCATCGGGCTCCTTATCGGTCCAATGGTAGTTGTCCATCTTGTTGAACACTATCATGGAAGGCTTGTCGGCGCATCCGAGTTCCTTGAGCGTCTGGTTGACAACTTCTATCTGTTCTTCGAAATCGGGGTGAGAAATGTCGACCACATGCAGCAGCAGGTCGGCCTCGCGCACCTCGTCGAGGGTTGACTTGAAGGAGTCCACAAGGTCGGTGGGGAGCTTGCGGATGAATCCTACGGTGTCGGCCAGCAGGAAAGGCAGGTTTTGGATGACCACCTTGCGCACGGTGGTGTCGAGCGTGGCGAAGAGCTTGTTCTCGGCGAACACCTCGCTCTTGGCCAGCAGATTCATCAGGGTCGACTTGCCCACATTGGTGTATCCCACGAGTGCCACACGGATAAGTCTGCCGCGGTTTTTGCGCTGCGTGGCCTTCTGGCGGTCGATTTCCTCAAGGCGTTTCTTCAGCAGACTCATGCGGTTGAGGATGATGCGGCGGTCCATCTCGAGCTGAGTCTCACCGGGGCCGCGCAGTCCTACAGAGCCTTTGCCGCCTCCGGAACCGGATCCGCCGCCCTGGCGCTCAAGGTGGGTCCACAGGCGTTGCAGACGGGGCAGCATGTAGCGATACTGAGCCAGTTCCACCTGCGTCTTGGCGTTGGCCG
Source organism: uncultured Prevotella sp. (assembly GCA_900318855.1). Classification (GTDB taxonomy): domain Bacteria; phylum Bacteroidota; class Bacteroidia; order Bacteroidales; family Bacteroidaceae; genus Prevotella. The sequence goes on along the minus strand of ONMG01000063.1, from coordinate 8,240 downwards.
TCTGGGCGCGCATGGCAAAGATGTCGAGAATGAGTGACGTGCGGTCGAGAATCTTCACTTGCAGTTCCATCTCGATATTGCGCAGTTGCTTGGCCGAGAGCTCATCATCGAAGATGACCATGCCCACGGGCCTGTCGTTTTCGGCCTCTTCCTTTATATAGTCGCGTATCTCTTCCAGTTTGCCTTTTCCCACATAGGAGGTGGTGTTGGGGCCGCCCACTTTCTGTGTAAAGCGCTTCACGGTGACGGCACCGGCCGTGTCGGCCAGGAACTCCAGTTCGTCGAGGTATTCCTTCGTCTTCGCCTCGTCCTGCTCCTGCGTGATAAGGCCTACAAGAATCGCAGTCTCGGTCTTGGCCTCAGTAATAACAAATTCGTTCATTCTTAGTCTATAATATGCTGCAAATTTACGGGAAATAATCTGAAATCCCAAGGAAATAGAGGGCTTTTTTCGGCATGTGCAATGCCCCTGTCAGTCACAGTCTGACGCTTGAAAATGAACTCCGTGGAAAAAAGTCCGTGCTTGGCGCTGTGAAGGATTTTGGCACATTAAACACTCGTGTGATACCTTTGAAGTGCCACTCATCAGATGGTCAAACATATGTTTTCCAAATGTCTAACATATGTTTGACCTTTGGAATGAGAATCACTCTGTAGCTGACTCCGTGGGTGGCTGAAGCCCGCAGATGCCGGCGTAAGGGCATCGCTGGCAGTTAGCCGCGTCGTCAGTGGGCGAAAAGTCGGTCGTGGTGTCAAGAATCTCAGCCACAGTCGCCAGCAGCGGAGCCTCGAAGTCAGCACGTAGTGTCTCGATGTCGTTGATGGTGCCCCCGAGTTTGAGCACGGGGTCGTAGTCGTTGGCCGAGGCATTGCGGATGAAGAGCAGGGCGGGACTGACGCTGCACGTGTTGTTGCGGGCCTTGCTGAGGTTGAGGGCGTAGAGGAACGTTTGCAGATAGTAGTTGCCATGGGTTTTCTTAGCCCGGGCTGGTGTGAAGAGGTCGGCCATCTCATGTGGCAGTGAGGTTGGCTGTGACCCCGTCTTATAGTCGATGACTCTCATCCGCGGTTTCTCCAGCGGGCCGTTCGGTGCTGTCTGGTCGATGCGGTCAATGATGCCGCCGATGCGCATCAGCCTTGTTCCGCCGGAGGTGGTCACCGCATAGTCCTGCATCACTTTGTGTTCGAGGGCGACAATGGTCAGAGGGGCGGTATGGGCGTCGAGGCGGAGCAGTCGTTCCACATATTTGAGAATCACTCTGCGGTTGATGAGCTGCAGTCCGTTGAGCTGCATCTTGAACGGTTTGTCCAAAGGGATGTTGAAGAACTCGGTCTTGAAGGCATTGTCGACGGCCCTCTCCAGCAGGGGCTTGTTCTTCAACATGGCCTCAATCTCGCTTCGGCTGAGCTGTTGTCCGATGTAGGGTCGGTAGATGTTTTCGCAGGCCTTATGGAAGATGCTTCCGAAGGTGCGGTTGTCGATTTCGTCGTCACCGTCGTCGGGTTCCCGGATGCCGATGACATATTTGTAGTAGAAGGACAGCTGACATTTCAGGTAGGTGTTGATAGCCGTGGGCGACAGTTCCCTCAGGTTGTCGAGATATTCGGCCACAGAATGAGTCTTGGCCACCGGCTCCCTTCTGAGTGTCACGGCGCTCTGTGCCGTGTGGAGTTCCGTCATCCGGATGTCGTGCCGGCTCTCTACCAGCATCTGCCGCATGAAACGGCTCATCTCGCCCGTCTGTGCGTTGCTCGTCGAGGTGTTGTAGCAGATGGTCACGTCGGAGGCCCTCTGAATCATCCGGTAGAAGTAGTAGGCATAGATGGCCACTTTGTTGTCGATGGTGGTGAGTCCGTAGGCTTTGCGCACGGAGTAGGGGATGAACGAGGTGTCGCCTTCGGCTTTAGGCATATTGCCGTCGTTGCAGGAGAGCAGAAGCAGGTGGTCGAAGTCCAGGTTGCGGGTTTCGAGCACTCCCATTATCTGGAGGCCTTGTGCGGGTTCGCCGTGGTAGGGGATGGTGGTGGTGGTGATGATTTGGGTGAGGAGCCTCCTGAGCGTATTGGCATCCACATGGAGCCAGTCTTTCTCGATGAGTGTGGTGAGCCGGTTGAGGAGCGTGAACATTCTGAACACCGATTCCTGGAAGAGCGGGTCGAGCTCTTTGACGTCGGTTTCCTGCTGCTCCTGCAGTTCGTTGCGCGCGTTGCGGCCGATGAGCTGCATCAGTTCTTTGAGCCATTGCAGGAGCGCCAGATTGGTGCAGTCGGCGGGTGTAAGCCGGGCTTGTGAGGCCGTGTCCTGATTGCCGGTAGCCTCCATCCTCGTGTCGAGGTCGGCAAAGAGCAGGCTGAGCCCGTCGTCGAGCGCCAGTTCAGCCCGTCGCGGAAAGTAATTCTTGCTGTCGCGGAGCGAGGTGAGCAGTTGCAGGCTCTGGTCCGAGATATAGCGGGCATAAGGATGACCAAGCACTTCCCTGACGTATTTCATCCGGTAGACATCCCTGTGGCCGGGGTTGCCCTCAGCCTGGAGTGCAATGAGCTGAGCCACGAGCGCTGTGACCGGCGACTCCTGCAGAGGGAATCCGGTGGTGACATTCACCTTTTCCACTTCGTTGGGGAGACAGTGCACCACCGTGGAAAGGAGCTTCTCGTCACACATCACGATGGCTGTTCGGGTGCCGTCGGCATAGCGTTTCCGGGTAGTGAGCCAGTCGGGAATGAAGCGTGCCTGCACATTCTCAGTCTGTGCGCTGACGAAGTTGATGTCCTTCCTCTTATTGAAGTTGGTGTAAGGGGCTTCGTCGGTGAGGGCATTGCCAAATTCGGCAATGTTCTCCTTGATGTAGTGCCCGGCCTCCATCATGGGGTCGTCCATATAGTAGGTGTCGAAGTCCCAGTAGAACAGTGTCTTGCGGCATTTGCCTATTTTGCGGCAGAGCTCCTTCTCGGCCTCCTGCATCATGTTGAATCCCACGAAGGCATAGGTGTCGAATTCAAAGTCATCGATGTCGCTCTCAGCCACTTCGCGGTAGAGCATGCCTTCGTAGGCCATGCCGTCGCCGAGCAACTGGCTTCGGTATTCGGTATAGATGTCTCCAATCTTCGACCAGAACTCCTCGAACTTCTGTTTCAGTCGGGTGGGGTGGTCGGGCTGATAGTTGGCGAAGAAAGCCATGAGCGCCTTCTTCTGCTCGTCGCTCATTTCAGGATCGTCGTCGAGGGCGTGATAGTTCTTCAGTTCGGCGAACACTTTCGAGGGAGGAGCCAGATGCTTGTCGAGGTCGTCGAAATCGGTGAGCAGCAGCTGCCCCCATCCGTAGAAGCGGTCGAGGGTCTCGTCGCCGGCCCTCTCGCCCTGTGTGGCGAGATAGCTCTTGAAGAGGCGACAGACAAGCTCTATGGGGTCAGCGAGCTTCAACTGGGAGTGGGCCTGGAAGAGCTCGCTCACCGTGAGGTAGGCGGGGCTCCAGAGCGGTCGTTTCCACTGGCTGGCCAGCTGACGGTTGAGAAACAGCGCTGCGCGCTTGTTGGGGAATACCACTGCCAGACGCGAGAGGTCGGCTCCGAAGCGCCGGAGCAGGTCGTCGGCAACATAGCCGAGGAAAGTCTTCGTTATCATACTTCTACAATGTGTCTTGGATGAAAAACATACCAGATGAAGCCACTCACCTGCTCATACCCCATGTCGCTCAGGAGCTTCATGTAGCGGTTCACCTGCACCAGATGGTTCTTCATGGGCTTGCCGAACTTGAAGTCGACTACTATCACCCTGTGGCCGTCGGTCATCACGCGGTCGGGTCGGGGCTGTTCCACCTCGCTGTCGCCCGGCTGCTCTTCGAAGAGGATGGTGCGCTCGTTGAAGAGCTTCCAGCGTCCGGAGAACCAGTCTCTCACCGTGGGGTCATTGAATTGCCTGCGCAGCTCGCTCTGAAGGTCTTCGGCGCAGACTCCGTTGCCATAGATGATGCCCTCGGATTCGAGCGACTGCAGCACCTTGTCGACATCGTCGAGGGTGCGGATTCTGGAGAAGAGTTCATGGAGGATGAGCCCGTTCTGGATGTATCTGGAGCGGTCGGTGTCGTCGCCGTCATTGATAAAGTCGCGGCTCCGATTGCTTTGCAGGAACTTGACGTGGCTGTCGAAGCTTCCCAACTTCACGTCGTGAGCCTTTACGGGGAGTTCGAATACGTTGGGATTCCGGCTTTCATCCTTTTTCTCTGGAGCCACACTGAGCTCGCCGAAGCCGAAGCATTCGGTGCCGGTGTCGGGATTGTCGCCGCATACCAGCTGGCTTCCTTCGAGCTGCTGTGCTGTCGCGGGCAGACAGTTCTCAATGAGGTAAGAGCGTATGGCGCCACGTGGAGAGCCCTTGCATTTCCTCGCACCGATGACGAAGAGATTGCGCCTTGGACGTGTGAAAGCCACGTAGAGAAGGTTGAGGTTGTCGACCATGTTGAGCAGATGCTCCTGCTGGTATTGTTGCTCGTAGATGCTGCCCCGCAGACTCTTCTCCGAGAAGCTGACCGGCACGATGGGCAGCTCGTTGTAAGGAGCTTCACCGGGCACACACCAGAGCGTAGTGTTGTCCTTCTCCAGCTTCCAGTCGCAGAAAGGCATGAGAACAGTGTCGAACTCCAGGCCCTTGCTCTTATGGATGGTCAACATTCGGATGCCATTGGAATCGTCGCTTTCGATGGAAGCCTGACTCATGTTCTCGTCCCACTCCTTGAGCACATCGCTGAAGGTGGCAGGGGTGTTGCCAATGAAGTCGTGAAGCTGGTCGAAGAATGCGCAGAGGTAGGCGGTCTGTCCTGTGAGCTCATTGAGGCTGAAGACGTTGAAGAGGGTTTCGGCAGCTTCGCCCACAGGCTGTGTGCGGAGCCGGTAGCGCTCCAAGGCCGAGAATCCCATGGGCAGCACCTCGTCGAGTTCGTCGCGATGGCGCATCAACAGCAAGTCGGCATCCGCCTTGTGCTGTATCTGGGTGAGCCATGCTTTGGCCAGACTGGCTTTTGCGAGAGTGTCGGACTCGTCGACTAGCACCCGGAAGGCACTAATGATGATGTTGACAGCCAGCGAGGCTCCGAGCTTGAATGCTTCGTTCGACACCAGCGGTATGTCGGGGTAGTGGGTTTGAAAGTAGTCGGCAATAAGCTGAATCTTGTCGTTCTGCCGCGTTAGGATACCAATGCCCGAGGGCTTGACTCCGGCTTCGAGCAGGTGGGTCACGATGTCGGCCAGATGCTCCAGTGTGGTCTCCTGATAGTTGTCGGGAGGAAGCAGTTCTATCTCAATGCGTCCTTGTGCTTCGCCTTTCCTCTCGTTTACTTTCTGACAGACGTCGGCATAAGCCGACTCCAGCTCCTGCTGTCCCTCAGGGTTGTTGTCTCTGCCATCGTAGGCCAGCTTCACTGCCTCTTGGAAGAAATGGTTGTTGAATTCCACGATGTTGCGCCGGCTGCGCCTGTTGGTGGCCAGGCTCTCGGTGTCGATTCGGCACTGTGAGGGGCGGAACTGCGATCCGATGCGGTTGAGCAGCTGCCAGTCGGCATCCCGCCATCGGTAGATGCTCTGCTTCACGTCGCCCACGAGCAGACTGCCGGGGTGGTGGCTGATGCAGTCGTCGAGGAGCACTTTGAAGTTCTGCCACTGCATGAGGCCAGTGTCCTGGAACTCATCAATCATAATGTGCTGGAGAGTGGCTCCAATCTTTTCGTAGATGAAGGGTGCGTCTTGATCTTCGATGACCTGATGAAGCACGCCCTGCGTGTCGCTCAGCTGGAATCGGCCGGTCTCACGGTTGATGGCCCTCACCCAGTCGGCAATGTTTTTCAGCAGTCGCAGCTGGTAGAGATTCTTCAGCGTGGCCTCGGCCGACTTATAGTCTTTCACATACTTGTGGCGCTTCTTCTCGTCTTCCTCGATGAGCGCCGAGAGCTGAGGTGCTATTCGCTCCGATTCCAGTCCGCGGCCCCGGTTCTTGGCTGTTATCCATTTCGAGGGGTCCTGCATGGCATCGATGATTCTCTTCTTGAGGATTTCGTCGCTGAAGATGTCCTTATTGAGCGTGGCCAACTTGAGGAAATAGCTTAATGCTCCCGTCTTTCCGTTCGAGAAGTCGGCCTCTGAGAGCCCATGGTCTTGGATGAGCTTCAGGGCGTCGTTGCCCATCTTCTGCAGGTCGTCGAGTGCCTGCTGCCGGATGGCGTACAGCTTGCCACGGTAATTGACAAAGGTATCGCCCTCGGAGGCCTTGTTGAGCCCATTGGCATTCTTCTTGTAGAAGTCGCGGAATATGTTCTTGCCGAACTCCTTTATCTGGTCGATGACGTTCCAGGCCTTGTCCTCCGATATGTTCTGCTCGATGTAGGCTGTAATCCAGTTGAGCACATTGCTGTCGGGTGTGAGGCTTTCAATCATCTCATCGATGGCCTTGGCTTCCACCTGCTGGTCGTTGATATTCACACGGAGGTTCGCGTTGAGGTCGAGCTCCCGTGCCAGATTGCGCATCACTTGCTGGAAGAAGGCATCGATGGTGAGCACCTTGAAGTAGCTGTAGCTGTGGAGGATGAGACGGAGTGCCCTGCCTGCATTCTGCCGGATGAGCTCTTCGCCGAGACCGGTCTCCTGTCTTACTATCTGAAAGTAGCTCTCCGAGGCGTCAAGCCGCTTCCAGATACCGTAGAGATGGGTCAGGATGCGCGCCTTCATCTCTTGTGTGGCCTTGTTCGTAAAGGTGACGGCAAGGGTATGGCGGAATTCCGTCGGGTTACTTACTAACAGCTTGATGAATTCTACGGCCAGCCGGAAGGTCTTGCCGCTGCCGGCGCTGGCACGATAGACGGTGAGTGGTGCTACTGGGCGAAGAAGATCGAGTGGATTAGGCATATTATAATAAGGTGAAGGGTGGTGAGGATTATTTCATGCTGATGACGATACTCTTGAACCAGTCCTGCATTACGCCAGCATATTGGTCTTGCGAGTCGGACACCAACAAAAGCACTTGTGCGCCGTTCTCCAGTTTGGGGCCAAGGCACATCCCCTCGTAGTTGGCAATGGAATGGTTGAAAAGGCGCAGATGTGTATGCCAGCTCGTGAGCAGCTCCTTCTTCATCCAGGGGCTGTTGTCGGTGAGCGGCGCTGCAGGGTCGACGGCTGTGCTGCTTTTGGGGAACACTCTGTAGATTTTATTACTCACGAAGGCTCCCAGTCGCATCGGGGGCGTAAAGAATTCGCGCTCAAGCACCAGGAGTGAACCGTCGTCGAGGGCTGTGAGCTCGCTAACACCCATGCCGTAGAGGTCGGTGGCTTGGGTGGCTTCGGGGGCATCCATGAGGTAAGCATACTGTTGAAGTGGCTGAAGGGCGGAGTCGAACGACTGGATTCGGATGCGGTTGCGCACTCCGTTCACGGAGGTGGCCGCTTCGCCATCGCCGTTGAGTGTGCTCTCGTTGCAAGTCCAGAGTAGCTTCGTCTTAGGATTGTAGCTCAGCGATTCCAGACTGTAATTGGGCCGCGCCTTGCTGAAGACGGGCGGAACCTCGGCTTGTCGCATTGTGGGTTTGCCGTCTAGGTTATACTCTTTAATGGCATTGTCGGCCTCACCGCTGATGACAATCGTTTGCTGTTGGGGTAAGAAAGCTATGCCTTCCTGGTCGCGGTTCGGCATGGCGCTGTCGCGGAATCCCTTGTTTTCCACGCTCTTTATCTGTCCTGTGGCCGGGTTTACTGTGATGTGGAAGACGAAGAAGCCGTCGTGGGACGACTTGTCGCTCACCACGGCATAATCATCGCTGCCTAAAGCCGTTATACCGCTGTAATTGCCGGCTGGTACAGTCTGCGGAAAGCTCACTTGCGGATTCTCTCTCTCCACGGTGATGGGACGGGCTTGTCCTTCGGCGGAAGTCGTCCCGAGGATGGCTGAAAGAGCAGCGAGTAGGGTGAAAAGATATGGTCTCATCTCTATAATTCTTTTTTATAAATAGGAGTGCTTAGCGGTAAGAAGTGAGGTGAGGCGTCGGTCTACCCGTGCACCTGAGTCACCTCACTCCCTACTTGATAGCTGCAAAATTACACAGAATAATTGATTCCACTACTCGTTGAGGCCAGAAAAAAGTAGGCGGAGAATTTGGAAAGTAGCCTGGATTTGTTTATCTTTCCTCTATAAAACCTAATAGATTTCCGGGCAGAAGTAACTTAAACAAAGGACTTGGGCCAAGTACTGCTTAAAATGGCGC
>ONMG01000252.1 GCA_900318855.1 uncultured Prevotella sp. | reverse complement strand
TGGAGGTTCCCGTATGCTATCAGGAGATAGCTCACTGCCTGGACAAGACGGTGGCCAAGATTGAAAATGCCGTGCTGAGTGCATTGGAGAATACTCCGCCTGAGCTCTATGCCGACATCGTGAAGAATGGCATCTACCTCAGTGGTGGAGGCGCACTGCTGCGTGGTCTTGACAAGCGTCTGACCGACAAGATTAACATTCCGTTCCATATCGCTGACGACCCGCTCCACAGTGTGGCCAAAGGTGCAGGTATCGCACTGAAGAACGTTGACCGCTTCTCATTCCTTATGAGATAAGCAACTCCTTCATCCTCTTTCGTTGCCATGAGATGGCTGAGGGCTGTTCCCGCGTCTAAGGTAACGGAAGGGAAGCACTGTGAATATGAGAAATCTACTGGAATTCCTGGCTAGATACAACCATTGGTTCGTCTTCATATTGCTTGAAGTCGTCAGTCTCGTGTTGCTCTTTCAGTACAACAGTTACCAGGGGAGCGTGTGGTTCTCTTCGGCCAATGCGGTGGCGGGAAAAGTGTATGAGTGGAACTCGGCCGTGGAGCAGTTCTTCTCGCTCACACAAGTCAACAAGGAGCTCACTCAGCGCAATGCCTGGCTCGAGCACGAAGTGGCAGCCCTGCAGGACCGACTGGGCGAAGTGACGGGTGACACCACCTGGCTGGAACGTCAGCAGTTGCAGATGCTTGCCCAGTTCAAAGTAATACCGGCCAAGGTCATCAGCAATTCGCTCGACAAGCCGGACAACCTCATCACCATCGACAAAGGATCGGCCGACGGCATCCGGAAGGATATGGGAGTGACCTGCGGCAATGGTGTCGTTGGCATCGTCTATCTGGTGTCGAGTCACTATTCCGTGGTGATACCTGTGCTTAATTCCCAGTCGCACATCAGCTGCATGATTCAGAAGCGGGGCTATTTCGGCTATCTTCATTGGACCGGCGGCGCTGTGGATGAAGCCTATCTGGAGGACATCCCGCGGCATGCGCATTTCTATCTCGGCGACAGGGTAGTGACAAGTGGCTATTCCTCGCTTTTCCCCTCCGGCATCATGGTGGGAAAGGTGCTCCATGTGTACAACTCGGCCGATGGTCTCTCGTACAGATTGAAGGTGAAGCTCTCGACCGACTTTGCCAATCTCCGCGACGTGAATGTCATCGACAACACGGTCTTGGAGGAGCGCATGCAGATAATGAGAGCCGCGCAGGACTCTATTAAAACGAAGGATAATTAAAGCTTAGGCAATGTAATCATGAACAGGGATTCTCTGACGAAGTTCTTATTGTTCCTCATACTGCTGTTGGTGCAGGTGTTGGTGCTCAACCATATTCACCTCTTCGGCTATGCTACGCCTTTGCTTTATGTCTACCTCGTGTTGCTTTTTCGCCGCAACTACCCGCGATGGGCCATACTGCTGTGGTCGTTTGCCATGGGATTGTGCGTCGACGTCTTTTCCAACACGCCGGGGCTGGCAGCAGGGTCGATGACGTTGTTGGGATTGGTGCAGCCTTATCTGCTGGATCTCTTTATCCAGCACGATAGTCCTGACGACATGGAGCCTTCGATGAAGATGCTGGGTGTGGCTAAGTTCAGCTACTACACACTGCTGTCGGTGACCCTCTACTGCCTTGTCTTTTTCACCCTTGAGAGTTTCAACTTCTTCAATTGGCCACAGTGGCTGGCATGCGTAGTGGGCAGCACGCTACTCACCACCGTTCTTGTAATCGTGATAGAGAACTTAAGGGGGAGATAAGTGAAGGATTTTAACTTAGAAAACCGACGGCTTGTCATTGGCGGGGTGGCAATCTTCATTGTCAGCGTCTACATTATCAGGCTCTTTTCGATCCAGCTCGTAAGTGACGACTATAAGAAGAATGCCGACAGTAACGCCTTCCTTAAGAAGATAGAATATCCCTCGCGTGGAGCCATCAGTGACCGGAACGGCAAGCTGCTGGTCTATAATCAGCCTGCCTACGATATCATGGTGGTGATGAACGAGGAGAGCGGGAGGCTCGATACGGCTGAGTTCTGCGATGCCTTGGGCATCACGAAGGACTACTTCATCAAGCGCATGGACGAGATTAAGGATTACAATAAGAATCCCGGCTATTCGCGCTTCACCCAACAGCTTTTTATGACGCAGCTCTCAGATAAGGAGTTCAGCGTGTTCCAGGAAAAGATGTTCCGTTTTCCGGGCTTCTATGTGCAGAAGCGAAGTATCCGGCAATATGAGTATCCTTATGCCGCTCATGTGCTGGGTGACGTGGGAGAGGTATCCGAGAGCGACATTGAAGACGACGATTACTATCAGCCTGGTGACTATATCGGAAAGCTGGGGGTGGAGAAATCGTACGAGAAGGAGCTGCGCGGCGTGAAGGGCGTACAGATTCTGCTCCGCGATGCTCATGGACGTATTCAGGGCAGTTATCAGAATGGAAAGTTCGATACCAAGCCCGTTCCGGGTAAAGATGTCACACTGAGTATCGACATCCGCCTGCAGGCCCTTGCCGAGCGTATGCTCGAGGGCAAGATAGGCAGTATTGTGGGCATAGAGCCTTCCACGGGCGAGGTGCTCTGCATGGCTTCGTCACCGTCCTACGACCCGCGGCTCATGGTAGGCCGGCAGAGAGGCAAGAACCATCTCAAGCTGGCGCGCAACGTGTGGAAGCCACTGCTCAACCGCAGTATCATGGGACAGTATCCTCCCGGCTCTACATTCAAGACCACTCAGGCACTGACCTTTCTCAGTGAGGGCATCATCACTCCGCATACGGCATTTCCTTGTCATCATGGCTTTACCTACCGAGGTCTGCATGTGGGCTGTCATGGTCATGCCTCGCCACTGAATGTGGTGGAGGCCTTATCGACATCGTGCAACGGCTTCTTCTGTTGGGGACTCTACTACATGATGGGCAATCGCCGGAAGTATCCTCACGTGCAAATAGCAATGAATACGTGGAGAGACTATATGGTGAGTATGGGGCTGGGCTATAAGCTCGGCATCGACCTTCCCGGTGAGAAGCGCGGACTCATCCCTAATGCTGATTTCTACGACAAAGCTTATCATGGCTCATGGAACGGGCTCACGGTCATCAGTATTTCTATCGGTCAGGGCGAGGTGAACCTCACACCGCTCCAGATAGCCAATCTTTGTTCCACCATAGCCAACAGGGGTTACTATTATACGCCCCACGTGGTGCGCAAGGTGCAGGGAGAACCACTCGATACAGCCTTCACCCGTCGGCACTATACACGTGCCAAGCGGCGGGCCTATGATTATGTAGTGGCTGGTATGAGGTCATCAGCCCTAAAGGGCACCTGCAAGATACTGGGCCATCTTCCTTTCACCGCCTGTGGCAAGACTGGAACGGCACAGAACCGCGGTCAGGATCATTCCGTGTGTATGACCTTCGCTCCGATGGATAAGCCGAAAATAGCCTTGGCCGTGTATGTGGAGAATGGAGGCTTCGGTGCCGACTTTGCTGTGCCTATTGCCAAGGTGCTGTTGGAACAGTATATCACAGGGAAGCTGTCGCCATCGGCTGAGAAAGAGGCAACAGCCTTGCAGAAGAGGCGTATCGGCTACGGGAAAGCTAACAGATAGGATAAGAAAACTGACAACATGGATTCCGAGAGACAACCCAGCATACTGCGCTCCATCGACTGGTGGACGGTGGCCATCTATGTGGCACTGCTCATCTTTGGGTGGGTTAGCGTGTGTGGCGCAAGCTATAATTATGGCGATACCGACATCTTCAGTCTGTCGGCACGCTCGGGCATGCAGATCGTCTGGATAGGCACTGCCATCACCATCGGCTTTGTCATCATGATGGTGGACGACCGTTTCTTCGACACCTATGCATATATCATCTATGCAGCCTTCCTGCTGCTGCTTTTCGTCACCATTTTCAATCCTCATGAGATTCACGGCTCAAGGTCGTGGCTCGTGTTGGGACCGCTGAGGTTGCAGCCTGCTGAGTTTGCGAAGTTTGCCACAGCCCTTGCTGTGGCGAAGCTGATGAGTACTTACGGTTTCAATATTCATAACCGGAAGCATTTCGCTGCCGCTCTGAGCATCGTGCTCCTTCCTATGCTCTTCATCGTGGCCCAGCGTGAGACCGGCTCGGCACTGGTCTATCTCTCTTTCTTCCTGATGTTCTATCGTGAGGGCATGCCTGGCGGGATTCTGTTCACCGGGGTGGCGATGGTCATCTATTTCGTGGTGGGTATCAAGTATGAGGATGTGATGCTGTGGGACCTGCACACGTCGGTGGGCAAGTCGGTGGTGCTGCTGCTGGTGCAGTTGTTCACGGCCGGATTGGTCTACAACTATTGCCACAATAAGAAGCAGGCTTTTACCATCATTGCTTACAGTTTAGGCATCACCCTGCTGTTCATGCTCTTCTCGCTGTTTGTGATTCCTTTCGATGTGGTGTGGGTGCAGCTCATTATCTGTGCGGGTCTTATTGGCTTCCTGACCTATGAGGGACTGCGCACTCGGTTTGCCCACTACTTCTATATCCTCGCTTTTGCATTGGGCTCTATAGCCTTTTTCTACTCGGCCGACTATGTGCTTAATGATGTGCTGGAGCCGCACCAGCGTGTGAGAATCAATGTGCTGCTTGGACTCGATGAGGATTTGGCTGGTGCCGGATACAACGTGCACCAAAGTAAAATTGCCATAGGCTCAGGCGGACTGAAGGGCAAGGGATTCCTCAACGGTACGCAGACCAAGCTGAAGTTTGTACCCGAGCAGGACACCGATTTCATCTTCTGTACGGTGGGCGAGGAGGAAGGCTTCTTGGGTTCCGCGGGTGTACTCTTGCTTTTCTTGGCGCTCATCCTGCGTCTCATCCATCTGGCTGAGCGACAACCCTTTAAATTCGGCCGTATCTATGGCTATTGCGTGTTGAGCATCTTCCTTTTCCATGTGTTCATCAATGTGGGCATGGTGTTGGGACTCACTCCCGTCATCGGTATCCCGTTGCCCTTTTTTAGCTATGGAGGCTCCTCTTTGTGGGGATTCACCATTCTGCTGTTCATCTTCTTGAGAATTGACGCCGGACGCAACCTCGTGAGAAGCTGAGTGCCTTGCCTGCTCATTATAGAGCAAGGCAGCCATAAGGATGAGTGCTCATACTCCTTGTGGCTGCCTTGCAGTTTATAGATGGGAGACCTAAATAGCTGCGTCGGAACTCACCTGACGCACTGCTATTCCAATATCGCTGATGCCGGGAAGAATCTCCCGCTTCATGTCGTGGCGCACCTCGAAATGAATGGAGTCGAGAGGGACAAGGTGGAACTGGCGAATACGGAATTCGTACTGGTAATTGCTCAGTCCGCGCCCTGTCCGCACCCCGTTCTTGTCGGCCAACACGCAGGTCAACGTGTCGATGCCGTGCTCGTGAGAAGGTAATGTCTCGTACTCCACCAGCAGTGTGAGCGACGTGAATGGATATGAGCCGTCGATGCGCAGTCCCAGCGATGCTTCGAAATTGCCAGCACGCTTCACCCTGCCAACTCCGAAGGAAAGGGTGTCGTTCTTTTCCCATCCCATGAGAGGGGTGTGCCGGTATTCATCGTATACCTTACCATCGTTGCAGCCCGCCAATAGTCCAAGCAGGAGAATGACCAGGCAAGCCATCTTCGTCTTCATCGCTTTGGGCTGTCTTTGGTTGTTGCTTCCGGTTGGGTCTTCGGGGCCTCCGCTTTGTCGTTTTGGACGGTGCCACCAGCAGGAGTAGCTGGACGATTTGCCTTGTATGGCTTCTTTCCGGCCGGTTTGCCTTCTTGTGTCCCTTCGGCCTTAGGGCCGTGCTGTGGACGGGGAGCACCCTTACCTTTGGTCTGACGCTGTGGCTTGGGGCCGCGCGCCACCTCCCGCGCACGCTGAGGACTCTTCTTTTTCTTCTTCTTCGACTTATCGAACCTGCTGATGTCGGCTTCAGCGAGCAGGTCGATGGGTTTCTGTGGCTCTGCCTTGTCGTCTTCGGCAAGAAGAGAGTCCGGCTTCTTCCCATGGCGGTTCATCTCAATGATTTCCTTAGCCCGTGCAGCTGTAATAGTTGCGAGGTTGGCTGCCAGGTTCTTGTCAGACGAGTAGGTGACGAGTCCGGCAAGTGTGTCCACCTTAAATAGATAGAAATCTCCTTCCAGAGTCTGAAGGGCAACCTCCTTGCTGGGCATTTTCCGACTTGCCTCCACGTAGTCGTCAACCTCGTAGTTGAGGCAGCATTTCAACTTGGCACACATACCGGCAAGCTTCTGCGGATTGAGCGAAATGTCCTGAATACGTGCCACATTAGTGCTCACACTGACGAAGTTCTTCATCCAAGTGGCGCAGCAGAGCTCTCGCCCGCAAGGTCCCGTGCCACCGATACGTCCAGCCTCCTGTCGGGCTCCAATCTGCTTCATCTCGATTCTCACATGAAAGGTGTCAGCCAGAACCTTGATGAGCTGTCGGAAGTCTACACGCTCATCGGCAATATAGTAGAAGATGGCCTTGTTGCCGTCGCCCTGATACTCAACGTCGCCAATCTTCATCTTCAGCCCCAGGTCCTTGGCTATCTTACGACTTTGTATCATGGTGTCGTACTCGCGGCTTTTAGCCTCCTCGTATTTCTCCATGTCCACGGGCTTGGCAATGCGATAGATGCGCTTGATGTCATCGGCTGATTTCAGATTGGCTTTGCGTATTTGGAGAGCCACCAACCGGCCTGTGAGTGTCACCACGCCGATGTCGTGGCCAGGGCTGGCCTCTACTGCCACGATGTCTCCCTTCTTCAGAGCAAGGTTGTTCACATTGTGGTAATAGCCCTTGCGCGTGTTCTTGAATTGTACCTCCACGAGGTCGGTAGACTGCGCGTTGCCTGGAACGTCGGCCAGCCAGTCATAAGTGTTGAGCTGCTTATTCTGGCGACCGCAGGAGCGACAGCACAGACCACGGTCGCAGCCGCGGTCTATTTGGAAATTCATATTCTTATAGTCCATATGTATCTTTGTTACTTTCTAATCAATAGCATTATCGTTTGCAATGCCACGTCGAAGAACACCATCTTGGCATTGGCATTCTGTCCGATGTCGCGGAATGCACGGTCGAAAAGCTCTGCTAATGGGATGACATTCGTCTCATTGACAAACCTTGCGAAGTTGCGCGAGAAGCGTTCTTCATCTTGAGTCATATAGTTGAGGTCTGGTTGCCTGAAGTTGTACATGAAGTTTTCGCGCACCATGTGACCGAAATAGATTAACATGCGGCGCTGGCGCTCGCGCCCGTAGTCAGCCATTGTGAGACTCCAGTCTTTGAGAGCCCTGATGTCGCGTTTGTAGGCCTGCCTCATGAGCTGAATGAAGTTGTCTAAGAAAAGCTTGTTCTCATTGTCCTGATTGAGTATCTCCAACGCACGGAGCCAGTTGCCGGTTGCCAGTCGGGCTACATGCCGGGCGTCGTCGGGAGTGATGCCCCGTCTGTGGATGAGCGCTTGAGTGATGTCTTCTTCAGCAATGGCCTTGACGCCTATTTGCTGCACACGTGAGCGGATAGTAGGGAGCAGCTTCTCGGGTTCTTCGCATACTAACAGGAATACAGTCCCCTCGGGGGGCTCTTCGATGAGTTTCAGCAGTGCATTGGCACAACTGGCATTCATGCGTTCGGCCATCCAAATGACAGCCACCTTGTATCCTCCCTGGTTAGCTTTGAAGCTGAGCTTGCGGATGAGTGCCGTACTCTCGCCGACTCCGATGATAGCCTGCTGATTGGCAGCTCCCATGGCGGTTAGCCATGCATCCATCGTGAAGTAAGGACCGTGGGAGAGCATGGTACGCCACTCTTTAGCATAGTCGTCGCTCGAGGCCTGATATTCAGAGGATGCTCCTGCCGGTTTGATGACGGGGTATGCAAAAATGAGGTCCGGGTGCTGCCATGCTTTGAGCATCGCCTCGGCGTTGCGAACCGAAGAAGGCGAACTAAGCAGCGATTTGCCTTCGTTTTCCTCGCCGAGCAGATAGGATGCAAATGCCAATGCAAGGGCCATCTTGCCGGCACCCGCAGGTCCGTTGAACATGAGAGCATGGGGCAGACGTTCCTCTTCCACAAGATGCATTAGCAACTGCTGGACTTCCTGTTGGCCTATCACTTCGCTGAACTTCATGAGCTATATTGGATGTTTGTCGGAATTACTTTTAGGACAACCTTCGGCACACCTCTCTCACCACATCGGTGGCGGCCATTGTGTAGAAGTGGATATTGTTCACGCCATTAGAGAACAGCTCGCGGCATTGCGCCGTAGTCCACTCTATGCCTAATTGCCGTGCATCCTCATCGGTCTTGCATTTTAAGGCTTCTGAGGCCAGCTCCTGCGGAAAGTCGCAATGGAAGGTCTTGGGTACGATGGTGAGTTGGGATAGCTTTGTGAAAGGTTTGATGCCGGGTATGATGGGGAGGACGATGCCTGTGGCGCATGCTTTACTCACGAAGTCGAAGTATTTCCGGTTGTCGTAGAAGAGTTGGGTCACGGCATACTCTGCTCCCAAGTCCTGCTTGAGCTTCAGGTATTGCATGTCAATCTGGAGATTGGGTGCCTCCTCATGCTTCTCGGGATAAGCTGCCACCCCATAATGAAATTTCGGACCGGGATGCTTGATGGGAGAGCCATCGTTGAAAAAGCCTTCGTTAAAACGATTCACTTGCTTAATGAGGTCGGAAGTATGGGCATGGCCACCGGGCATGGGAACGAAACTGCGGTCGTCGCGTGCTTTGTCGCCACGTAGCAGAAGCACATTGTCGATACCTAAGAACTGCAGGTCAATGAGTTCGTATTCGATATCTTCTGCCGTGACGCCACTACAGATGATATGGGGGATGACGGGCAGATGATAACGCTGTTGGATGGCGGAGGCTATGGCCACAGTGCCCGGTCGGCGGCGTAGCCGAAGACGCTCATACTGGCCATTGTCAAGTTCACGGTAGACATATTCGCTGTGATGGGTTGTAATGTTGATATAGAGTGGGGTAAACTCCACAAGTTTATCTAAAGTAGAGAAAAGGGCATCTGTGCCATTTCCTTTTAAGGGTGGCAGCACTTCGAACGAGAAGCGGTGCTGCCCGGCGTCCTTCTTAAGCAAATCGATCACTCTTGTCATCAGCCTCCGATTATTTACTTTTGATTGCAAAGTTACTAAAAATCCCACAATATAGAGGCTGGAGCTCGTGTAATTTTCTGTTATTCCGTACGGTGTTCCATACCATACACTTATTCGGCCTGCTAATACTCTGGGGAAGAGCACGGACGTAAGGGCTGTGGTAAGACGGAACGCCTTGTTACCGTTCTTGGGCACAAAGGAAATGGGTGTTCCCTTT
>ONMG01000030.1 GCA_900318855.1 uncultured Prevotella sp. | reverse complement strand
GAAGACGGAGTCATAGATGGGATTTGCTACACGAATGATCATAATACGACACGGTTTATATTCTACGATTAATCTTCATAGGCAAAGATAATGAAAAAGGACAGGGTGCGCAAGCGAATCCTAAGAAAACTTCTTCTTAAGAGGGCTAATTCTTTATTCACAGCCCTGACGTAATGACGCTTGCTTTAGTGTTGCTCTGTGTCCACCTCCCACTCGTCCACCCAATGCTTGTCGGCATCGAAGCGAATGCCGACCTTCACCACCTGTCGGCCATCGGTGAGATAAGGTATGGCATAGCCGTGAACATCAATCTGCTCCAGCGCATGACGAGCCGTGTCGCCCACCTTCAGTTCCATGACGTAGATGGTGTCGGGCATGAAGATAACCATGTCTGTACGTCCGCCCGCCACTTTCACCTGCGTGCGGACATAGACATTGAGCATGGAAAAGATCAGATAGAAGGTATATTCATAGAAGCCCTCCTTTGTAGCAGCCTCAGCGAGTTTCTGCTTGAAGCCCTCCACGTAGGGGATGCCCGCAAGGTAAGACTGCATGTGGCTCATGGCCAAGTCAATGTTGCCTTCCCGCAGGGCCCTCCAAAACTTGGCAGCGAAGCCCATCTGCATGTCAGCATCGTTCAGTCCGGTGTAGATGGGCAATAGTCCGTTGATATAGTCTACACGCACCTCCTGGTTGGGGATGGCCAAATGATAGGATCGTATGTCGGAATCATAGCCTTTGATGGTGAGGTAGCCGCTTTGGTAGAGCAGAGGCAGAGCGTCGTGCATGTTCTCTGTGGGCTGACCGAAAGCCGATGCTGGCACCTCTAAGGAGTCGAGCGAAGTGATGTCGGTGTGAAAGTGCTGCATCTGGCGGATGAGAAAAGAGGGCGTGCCGGTGGCAAACCAATAACTATTCAACTCACGGTCGCCTCTGAAATACGCTTTCAAAGTCGACGTGAGCAGTGACTTGCCGAAACGGCGGGGGCGACTCATGAAAACAAAGGTGGCATAGTGTGCCATTTGCCATACCAAGTCGGTCTTGTCGACATAGACATAACCATCCTTAATGATTCTCTAAAAGGTCTGGATGCCTACT
This sequence comes from uncultured Prevotella sp., assembly GCA_900318855.1. Classification (GTDB taxonomy): domain Bacteria; phylum Bacteroidota; class Bacteroidia; order Bacteroidales; family Bacteroidaceae; genus Prevotella. Next base: position 2,707 of record ONMG01000030.1, on the reverse strand, counting down.
GGATATTACCTCTTTGTCTGCTCCATAGTGCGTTCATCTTGATACTATTGTAAACTTACGCAATTATTTTGTAATGCGCAACTTTAGGCGAAGGATTCTATGCCCCACGATGATATGCCGTGCCTTAGCCGCCTCTGCCTTCCTTGTATCCTACCTTGTCGCTTTAGGCCTCCACGATAGCGAGCTTCACGTTGCGGTAGATGAGCACATAGTCGGCCTTCTTCGGTTTGTTTTTCACGGTCTTGCTCACCTTGCCTCGAGTTAAGCGGTATTCCGTGGTGACATAGCTGCCGTCCACCACGCCCCATCCCGCAGCCCTGAGCTGCAGGTCGATCTTGTGAAGTCGGGTATCGCTCTCGTTCATTGCCAGTCTGTTATTTTCCTAACCACTCTTCAATTTCGTCCTCTGACAATCCCTGCTTCCGCAATTTTTCCCGCACACGATTCAGCTGCTCGTCTTTCTGTGATATCTGCTGGCTTTGTTGTGATATCTGCTGGCTTTGCTGTGATATCTGCTCGTTCTGCTGTGATATCTGCTGGCTTTGCTGTGATATCTGCTGGTTTTGCTGTGATATCTGCTGGCTTTGCTGTGATATCTGCTGGCTTTGCTGTGATATCTGCTCGTTCTGTTCCTTGATTTGCTTGTCGCGACTCATGATGGCTGTGTCGCGGTCCTCTATGGCCTGGAAATATTCGTCCTCCACATTCATGTCCTGGCGGAGTTGGGCATCTACGGAGGCCATGACGAGGCGGTGGAGGATATATTGCATGTCGGCATCGCCCTCATAGTTGGCATCGTCAAGTTCTACAAGCTGTTGGTTGTCCTTCTCCTTGTTGGTCTGGTCGAACACGCTGAGGACCTTGTCCAGCTTGTTGTTGATCTGTCCGTGCAGGAGAGGTATCTGCACGATGATGCTGTCGTGCACGAGGCTGTCGACGAACGGGTCGGGGAGTCCTTCGGTCACCTCGCGCCCCTCGTAGTCGTATGACTTATGGTTGACATATAGCACGGGCACGTTGATGTTTCCCACCCTATGCCCGAGGATGTACACCGCCACCATCGGAATGCCGTATGGCGGGCGCATCTCCTCGTGCACCATGTTCTCTTTGTTGGCATATTGCGCGCCGAGGTACTGCCTAAAGCGCAGGGTCTCGGTTGTCAGCCAGGTCTTTTGCAGCTCGATGAGTACCAGGCGCAGCGATCCGTCGTCCTGACGGACGCGTGCCCCAAAGTCGATGCGGAACATGGAGATGTTGTCGCGGTAGCCATTGGTGTACTCGTTGCGGCGTATCTGCACCTCCACCACCTCCTTTTTTAACAATGCGGATAGAACAGTTCGGGCGATGCGCTCGTCCTCCATCAGATACTTGAAGACCGAGTCATAGATGGGATTTGCTACACGAATGATCATAATACATCAGCGTTATTATTCTACATTTATTCTTCACTGACAAAGATAACGAAAAAAGTTTGAGATACAAGCAAATCTCAGGATTTTATTCTTCTTGTTCGTAATAATAAGAGTAGTCGATGCCTTTCATGAACAACTCTCTGTCATCGATTTTGTCGGTGAGGGCATTACGCAACAGTTGCTTGATGCGCGAGGCGTCTGTCACGCTGAGGGTCATCGCCTCCAAGTAGTCGTTTTTGTTGATAAGGCTCCAGTCCACACATTTCTTCAGATTTGCTTTCAACATCAGGTTGAGCCAGATTCGCATACTGCGTCCGTTGCCCTCCATGAAAGGGTGGCATACGTTCATCTCCACATATTTGTCGGCAATCTCATCGAAGGCTGTCTCGGGAATTTTTGATGCCCTCGGCATCCATGACATCGGTAAGTCTATGCTTGCCGTCGGGTGCTGTCATCTTCAACTGGTTAGTGACTAACCACTTGGGGTGTGTCCTTCCGCAATTTAGTCTTCTGATACTTCCAGTAGCTTCGTGTCTTGGCATAATCGTCCTGGTCGTTGATGGTCCCTACGACGTCAAGCACAGAGAAGTACTATTTCGCCGCCTTGTCATCCCACACGGCGCGCACCTCATGGTCTTTATAGAAACGGATGGATATTTTGCTCATGTTACACGTCTTTTATGGTGTAGCTCTATTCAAACGTCTGCCGCAAAATGGACTGCTTCAAAGCGGCGCACTCAGAGAGGGTGCGGGTGAGGTTGGACTGGAGTTGGTCGACCTTGGACTTAAAGACATCGAGATACGACACAATGTGCCGCTGATCGGAGAGAGGAGGAACGGGGATCTTATATGATTTGACTTGATTGTCTGTTACGGCTGGATAACTTGCACCTTTCTGTAAAGGCTCTATATAATTATAAAAAGATTGATTTGACAAGGCATAATATAACCACGAAGACATAATTGCAGCAGGGGTTGGTCTTAAAACGCAAAAGCCAGTACTGCAAATCTGTCCATCTAGCGATTTGTCTATAATCACAAGTCTTTTCAGCGTTGGCCGTGTAGTTGCAAACAATACATCGCCTTCATTAACTATTTGCTTGGCTCTTGATGGCGCATCAATTGAACATATTGATGTCGTGGACATGACCTTATGCGTCATTCGGTCAACGGCTGACAAATCAATATATTTGTATTGATGATTGGGATGTTCATCCCATTTTATATTAATAGTCTTTTGGCAGACTTCCCCCAACTTCTTATATTCCCATCCTTCTTTCGGCTCCATCATTTTT
>ONMG01000079.1 GCA_900318855.1 uncultured Prevotella sp. | reverse complement strand
AGAAGGCCCGCGCCAAGCTCTGACAGAGCCGGTGCGGGCCTTCTTGTTCTCAGCCCTCACCCCCGCCACCTTCAGCCCTATCCACCCTGCATCACCACCCCACTGCACCCTGGCCGACAGGGGCTCACCACGAACGTGACACACTCCTGCCACGAACGTGACACGACCCTGCCACGAACGTGACACACTCCTGCCACGAACGTGACACGACCCTGCCACGAACGTGACAGCACCCCTACACCAAGCGTCGGCGACACTCCTCGCCACAAGCCATCACGAATCGCAGCTTCGACTGTTGCCACCCACCGGCAACGAGCTGCACGGGGCGTCTACAGTACAGTGAGCGAGCCGTCCATGCACATTGCAAAACGAAAGAAAGCCGAGGAATACAAAAAAAGATGTAAACGCTTTGTAATCTCTCGGTTTTAAGCTACCTTTGCACACGTATGAAAGAATTCTTCCAAGTGCTGCGGCGATTCGTGCCGCCCTACAAGAAATATCTTGTTCTGTCCGTCATATTCAATATCCTCTCAGCCATATTGAATATCTTCTCCTTCGCAGCCCTCATTCCCATCCTGCAGATACTCTTCCAGGTCGACGGGGGACTGCGCGCCAACGAGCTGCTGCCCTGGGCGCTCGATAAGGACGTGATACAGAACAACATGTCGTACTACGTGCAGGAGATGATCATCAACACCAGCGCCACGACCACCCTGCTCGTCATCGGAGCGTTCCTGGCCTTCATGACATTCCTCAAGACCGGCGCTTACTTCCTCGCCTCAGCCAGCGTCATCCCCATCCGCACGGGCGTGGTGCGCGACATTCGCAACCAGCTCTATCAGAAAATCACCTCGCTGAGCCTCGGCTTCTTCAGTGAGGAACGTAAGGGCGACATCCTGGCCCGCATGAGCGGCGACGTGCAGGAAGTGGAGAACAGCATCATGTCGTCCATCGACATGCTCTTCAAGAATCCCATCCTCATCATCACCTACTTCACCTGGCTTATCATCATCAGCTGGCAGCTCACGCTCTTCACCATCGTCTTCGTGCCGGTCTTCGGTTGGTTCATGGGCTACGTGGGGCGCAAGCTGAAAGCACGCAGCATCTATGCGCAAAGCCTCTGGAGCGACACACTCAGCCAGGTGGAGGAGACACTCAGCGGACTGCGCATCATCAAGGCTTTCTGCGCCGAGGAAAAGATGAACGAGCGCTTCGACCGTATCAACACCGACTACCGCAACAATATCATGCGCGTGAACATCCGCCAGCAGATAGCCCACCCCATGAGCGAGTTTCTCGGCACGGTGATGATCATCGTGGTGCTCTATGTGGGAGGCATCCTCGTGCTCAACTATGCTGCGCTCGACGGCCCGATGTTCATCTACTACCTGGTGATGCTCTACAGTATCATCAACCCCCTGAAGGAGTTCTCCAAGGCCAGCTACAACATTCCGAAAGGCCTTGCCTCCATGGAGCGCATCGACAAGATTCTCAATGCCGAGGTGGAAATCAAGGAACGTGAGCATCCCTACCCCATCAAGAGCTTCGAGCACGAGATAGAGTTCCGGCACGTCTCCTTCGCCTATCACGACGGCGACAACCCCGACCACCCCACCTACGTGCTCAAGGACATCAACCTGGTCATACCCAAGGGCAAGACCATAGCTCTCGTGGGACAGAGCGGATCGGGCAAGTCGACCCTCGTCGACCTCATTCCGCGCTACTACGATGCAGTGGAAGGCGAGGTGCTCATCGACGGGCACAACGTGAAAGAACTGGCCATCCACAATCTCCGCCAACTCATCGGCAACGTGAACCAGGAAGCCATACTCTTCAACGACACCTTCTTCAACAACATCACCTTCGGCGTCGACGGCGCCACGATGGAAGAGGTGGAGCGCGCGGCCAAGATAGCCAATGCCCATGACTTCATCATGAAGTCGGAGCACGGCTACGACACCAAGATTGGCGACCGCGGAGGCAAGCTCTCCGGCGGACAGCGGCAGCGCATCAGCATTGCCCGGGCCATACTCAAGAACCCACCCATACTCATCCTCGACGAGGCTACGTCGGCGCTCGACACCGAGTCGGAGCGACTGGTGCAGGACGCTCTACAGAAGCTCATGAGCACGCGCACCACCGTGGCCATTGCCCACCGCCTCTCCACCATTCGCAATGCCGACGAGATATGCGTGCTCCACGAAGGGCGCATCGTGGAGCGGGGCACACACGATGAGCTCATAGAACTCAATGGATATTACAAGAAACTCCACGACATGCAGGAGGTTTGACATGAGAAAACGGATAACAACTCTTATGGGTTCCGACTGCGGACCACTGACGGCCCTCATCGTGAATCTCCTTATCGCCTTTGCGCTGTACGCCATAGCCCGGCTGGAATTCCTGCTTGCGAATCTCAGCTATTTCTCCACCGACCTCACCGCAGTCCATTTCTTCCGCTATTTCACCGGAGGCTACATGTTCGACCGCTCGGCCATCACCTACACCAACGCGCTCTACATCGTGCTGATGCTCTTCCCGCTGTGGTTCAAGGAGCGGCCGGTCTACCACAAAGTGTGCAAGTGGGTGTTCGTAATCGTCAACAGCATTGCGCTGGCTATAAATCTCGCCGACAGCGTCTACTTCCCCTACACGCTGCGCCGCACTACGACGAGCGTCTTCCAGGAATTCAGCAATGAACACAACTTAGGCGACGTGTTCTGGGGCGAGACGCTCGGCCACTGGTATCTGGTGCTGCTCTTCATCATCTTGGTGTGGGGCATGTGGAAGTTCTACGTTAAGCCTCGCACCGATGCCTCACGCTATACCAACTGGAAGTCACGACTGCGCTTCGGCTTAGTCAACCTCGTATGGCTGGCTGCAGCAGTGCCCATCGGTGTGGGAGCCTGCCGCGGCGGACTCAAGAGCGGCATCCGGCCCATCACCGTGAACAACGCCAACGAATATGTCGACCGGCCCACGGAATGCGCCGTAGTACTCAACACACCGTTTGCGCTCATCCGTACCATCGGCAAGAGCGTCTTCGAGGTACCCCGCTACTATGCCAGCCTCAACGATGCAGCCCGCGTGTTCAACCCCATCCACAATGCCGACGCCGTCCGTCAGAGCACCGACACACTGAGACGCAAGAACGTGGTGGTACTTATCGTAGAGAGCTTCGGCCGCGAATATATTGGTGCACTCAACAAGATGTACTTCAACGGGAAGTATAAAGGCTACACACCCAACGTAGACCAGCTCATCAGCAAGAGTGCCGTCTGGTACTACTCCTTCTGCAACGGCCGGAAGAGCATCGACGGCATGCCGAGCGTGCTATGCGGCATTCCGATGTTCAAGGAGCCCTTCGTGCTCACACCGGCCTCGATGAACACCTATACGGGCATGGCTGGAATACTCGACAAGGAGGGCTACACCACCAGCTTCTTCCACGGAGCCAACCGGGGCTCCATGGGCTTCCTGGCCTTTGCCAACAAGACCGGCTTCCAGCAATACTACGGCCGGCAGGACTACGACGCCGATCCACACTTCGGCAAGGGCCGCGACGACGACTTCGACGGTCACTGGGGCATCTGGGACGAGCCGTTCCTGCAATACTGGTGCGCCAAGCTGGGCACCATGAAGCAGCCCTTCATGTCGGCCTGCTTCACAGTGTCATCGCACACGCCGTATGTCATTCCCGACAAATATAAAAAGGTGTACCCCGAGGAGGGCATCGTCATCCATAAATGCATCCGCTACACCGACATGGCCATCGGCAAGTTCTTCCGCGAGGCCGCCAAGCAGCCATGGTACAAGAACACCATCTTCGTGATGACCAGCGACCACACCAATCTGAGCGACCATGCACAGTATCAGACCGACATCGGCGGTTTCTGCTCGCCCATCATCGTCTTCGACCCCACTGCCGAGATTGTGAAACCAGGTATGCGCAACGCCGTGGCCCAGCAGATCGACATTCTGCCCACTGTGCTCAGTGCACTGGGCTATCAGAAACCGTTCCTGAGCTTCGGCTGCGACTTGCTCACTACACCTGACGACGCCACCTATGCCGTGAACTACCTCAACGGCATCTATCAGTACGTGAAGCACGGATACACCATGCAGTTCGATGGACAGAAGGTGGTGGGCATGTATAAGCTCACAGACCTGCTGATGAAGCACAACCTCGTGGGCCACGTGCCTGAGCAGGCACAGATGGAACGCGAGCTCAAGGCCATCATCTACCAGTACATGTACCGCATGGTGCACGACAAGCTCATGCCATAGCACCACGACGATCGTACTCGATAATCACAGTCCTACGACCGGGAGGCTCAGACTGGCGACAAAGCGCTGCTCTGTCAGCCTCCCGGCGCTCAGACGCAGGACAAAAGAAAACCTTTGTGCCTGCACCAAGGCTTGGAATCTCAACCCTCTTAAGGAAGTTCCTCCACCGGACCTTGGTGCTGACACAAAGAGGTTAACTGGTTTTGCCAGAATAGGATTCTATATTCAACCGCACAGGTCGGGATATATCCGAGAAGTCCGATTGTAGGAAAGAAGCTTACTTCTCACCCGTTCTTCAACAGCGAACCTCTCGGATGCTACATCAAGATGGACACGGTCGCATATTAGCATAGCGTGCAAGTCCATCATATTCTTTTTTTGCACCGAGGTGCAGCTTTACGCAACTGCGATTTTCGTGATAGAAAGACCTTAGCCACAGGGTTCAATAAACGTCCGTGAACGTCCGTGGCGATAACTTCCACAGCTTAATCAAGTCAGTCTGTCGTCCGTGGAAAATCCAAACGGTTGGAGGTTTCAGTGTCCCTCTAATCGAGATGCATTTGGT
>ONMG01000289.1 GCA_900318855.1 uncultured Prevotella sp. | reverse complement strand
CTATCTCCGGCATATGGCGTAGCTATCTCCGGCATATGGCGTAAATAGTTCCGGCATATGCCGTAGAATCGCTTGTCCAAGGGTGGCAAAGCACGCAGTGTTTACATTTATCCATAAAAAGTAGGTCTCAATCCTTCATATTCTTAAATATTTGTTTTACTTTTGCAACAGATTAACACTTCTTGTCTATGCAGAACAGATTTTTACCCTTACGCTTCTTATGCCTTGCGATGCTGTCGTTCGGCATAGCATCCCCTTCTGCCATGACCGCAGATGCGGTTTCGACACCTCGTCTCGCTACCCGATCCTTTGCAAGTCGTACGCTGAGTGCCAACACACCATTGGTCCTGCCTTTCAGCGAAAGTTTCACTAATGCGAAGGAACAGAATGAATGGACCGTGAACGATGTGCCCACTTCCGATTTCGGTCTGCTCACCGATATCAATACCGTGACGAGCAGCGACTCCGACAATGGTTTCCTCGGTTTCAGGGCCTCTAAGGCCGGTGAGGAGTTCACACTCACCTCGGCACCCATCAGCATCTCCGGTGCCCAGCACCTCACGCTCTGCTTCAGTTATTATAAGGTGCCCGGCAAGGCACTGAAGCTGACGGCGGAGCTGCTCAACGAGCAAGGGCAGGCAACCACCGTGCGCACCATCGACTATGCCGCGGGTGCTGGCGCTGCGCGCTGGCTGCAGGCCGTGGAGTCGGTTCAGCCTGCCGCCGGCACCACCACCGTGCGCCTGCGCTTCCGCCTCGTGGCCACGGCCACCAATGTGCTCACCGGTCTCGATGCCATCCACCTCTTTGACGCTCGTCAGGGCGATCTCGGTGTGCGCCTCAGCACCACTCCGAAGGTGGTAAAGGGCATCGCTGCCCATGCCCGGGTCACGGTGCAGAACCTGAGTGCGCAAACCTTGAACACCTTCAGTCTCAAGGTGTCAGCAGGCCACCAGCCGATAGCCACGGAAACGGTCAGCCAGCGGCTCCGGCCCATGGAGAGCATGAGCTACAGCTACTCACTGCCCACCTCCTCCATAGACCCGGACTCCACATTGACGGTCACGGCCACAGTGACTGCTGACGGCGACACCTATGCCGACAACAACCAGGCTTCCGGCACCATCGTCCTCGAGAAAGCCTGGCGCCATGGAGTGCGGCAGCTCCGACTCACAGCTCCGGGCAGCTTGAGCTGGGAGGCACCGGCCCCCAACAGCAGAGCGCGCACCGAGGACTTCGAGGAGTATGAGCCTTGGACAACAGCCTTTGGCGACTGGACGCTCATCGACGCCGACAAAGCCACTACGGGCGGTGTGTTCGAGTATTCCGACTATCCTCATGTGGGCGAGAAGATGGCCTTCATCATCATGAACCCCTCTTCCATCGGCGATAGTCTGGCGGCCCACAGCGGGCAGCAGTTTGCCGGCGCCCCTTACGCCTACCACGACGAGACCACCGACACCTACTATCCTTCGGCCGACAACTGGCTCATCTCGCCCGAGCTCTCCGGAAGGGAGCAGGACGTGAGCTTCTGGGTGAGCAACCGCAGGACGAAGGATGCCTTGGGCAACGACCAGGACAACGATGAATACTTCTACTTCCTGGGCTCCAAGACCAAACCCGAGCCCAAGAGCTTCACCGACTACTACGCCTCGGGAATCCGCAACCGATTTGACATCTATATGGGCGAGTGGCAGCAGTACACGCTCCATCTGGCCAAAGGCACACGCTACTTTGCCATTCGCCACGTCACCCCCGGCGGCGACGAGAGCGACGGTGGCGCCGTGCTCCTCATGCTCGACGATTTCAGCTTCGAGGAAGGTGGTACTCCCGTGGCCTACCGCGTCTATCGCGACGGTGCGCTTGCAGCTACCGTCGGCACCACATCCTGGACAGCAGCCGATGCCGAGGGAGGCTCACCCGTCTACAGCGTGACGGCAGTCTATAAGGACGGCAGCGAGTCGGAACCAGCCGTAGTGGGTGCCTCGACCGGCATCAGCACCTTGAAGACCGACGCAGAACAACGGTCCGATATCTATGCTCCCGACGGCCGCCTCGTGCGCCGCAACGCTCCCTCCACTTCGGGTCTCACTCCCGGCATTTACATCATCAACCATCATAAAGTAATCGTCAAATGAAGAGAACATTACTATCCCTCCTTGTCGTCTTCACGGCATCCTGGGTGGCAGCCGCTCCTATCGACAGCCGCAGGGCCTTGCAGATAGCCAGCGACTTCACCGCCACCCATACCCCCGCCACTATGCGAAAAGCTCAGGCTAAAGCTGTGCTCACCATTGCCTACACCGCAAGCACGGGCGGAGTGAACGACTTCTACGTCATCAACCGGGGCAAAGGAGGAGGCTATGTCATCGTGGCCGCCGACGACGCTGCCTATCCCGTGTTGGGCTATGCCGACAGCGGCAGCTTCGACCTAAGCAGCATGCCCGTCAACGCACAGATATGGCTCAGGCAGTATCAGCGTCAGATACGCTATGCCGCAGCCCGCGGTCTGAAGGCTCAGGCACCCGCTCTGCGCACCGACAGCGTGCAGCCCTTGCTGGGCAACATCAAATGGGGACAGGGTACCTACTACAACCGCCTTGTGCCCATTAAGGGCACCCCGACCGGCTGCGTGGCCACGGCCATGGGACAGATCATGTACTACTATCGGTGGCCCGACCGTGGCACCGGCAAGCACCGCTATGTCACCACCACACACCATGTGGCCGACTCCGTCGACTTCGACCACCCCTACCTCTGGGACGACATGGCACCGAGCCTCGATGCAGGCAGTTCGGATGCGGCCAAGCAGGCTGTAGCTACGCTGCTCCACGATGCCGGCGTGGCTGTCAACATGGACTACGATGCCAGTGGCAGCGGGGCCTACTCCGAGCGCATCACCCAGGCGCTGGCCCGCTACTTCAAGTACAACAAGGGCGCACGGCTGGTGAAGCGCGACTTCTACACCGCCTCCGATTGGACGGCCATGCTCGACAATGAGCTCCGCAACGCCCGTCCTGTCATCTACGACGGTGCCACCTCCGACCTCTCCATGGGTCACTCGTTCATCTGCGACGGCTATAATGCCCAGGGCTACTACCACTTCAACTTCGGATGGGGCGGTTCCAGCGACGGCTACTTCCTGCTGACTGCCATCCCCTATTCCGATTTCGACTTCACTACGGGCGAGGCCAACAACGACGGATTCAACTATGTGCAGGACATGGTGATAGGCTTCGAGCCCGACCGCGACGGCAGCAGCGTGATGGCTCCCGAGCGCATCATTGCCGACAATCTTGCAGCCGTCAGTGCCAGGGTGAAGCGCAGCACACCGGTGAAGCTCAGTGCTTACGAGGTCTACAATCCGTCGAATACCGACCTCGACATCACTGCCCTCGGCTTCTTCGTGAAAGACAGCAAGGGTGCCGTCGTCGATACCGCTGTGGCCTACCGCGGCTATACGCCTGCCGGTGAGCCCCTCGACTCGCTCTCGGCACTCTACGAGCCTGCCACCACACTGCCTGCAGGCGACTATACCCTGACCTTCGGATTCTGCAAAAAGGGCTCCGACGAGATGAAACCGGCCGAGATAGCCCTCGGGGAGCCCAACGGCTATAGTCTGCACATCACCGCCGACTCAGCCTTCTATGCTTCGCTCGGTCAGTGCGACTTCCAGATGCAGCTCATCACCAGCCCCGACACACTGACCAGTGACAAACCTTCCACCGTGACGCTGCGCGTCACCAACCGGGGAGGTCTTTACGACGGCATTGTGCACTTCCGCCTCAATGTGGCCGGCGACGCCGTGAAGAAGCATTGGTACACTTCGCCCAACCAAACCTTTACGGTGGGAGCCGGCGAAACCAAAGACTTGGTGTTCAACCAGATCTTCACGCTGCCCGGTGACGACAATTACGTCATCACCTTCTTCGACCGCTCCAACCGTCCTTTCTTCACCGACACCATCCCCGTGATAGGCGGTGAGAAGGAACCCGACCTGCTGCTGGTGAAGGAGACCTACTTCACGCCCCGCGACTACCAGGTACCCGTGAACTGTCTCATTCTCAATGCCGAGATACGCAACGACGGCGGACGCTACGACGGCAAGATGACCGTGCGTATCTACGACGAGAGCAACTACTTCTGCGATGGTGCCCACATGGACACCACTCATGTGGTGCTGCCTGGCGGCGGTGCCGTGACCACAGTGAAGCTGCATGGAACCTATGACACCAGCAACGACTGGTCGCTCTCCAATGTGCGCTATGCCACGGTGCTCGACCTACTTACGCACACCTACCTCAAGCCCTCGAAGTATAACATGCATGAGTTCACCCTCGGAGCCAAAGACCCCAGTGTGACGTGGACTCCAGAGACTGGCATCCGCGACATCAATAGCTCGGCCTTCAAGGGTAAGGTGAGCTTCGACCTCAATGACCGACTGCTCACGGTGAAGGCCGACGTGACGCTTGCCTCGGTGAGCATCTTCAACGCCAATGGCGAACTGCTCATCCGCCAGTATGAGGGCAGCACCGTCGACCTCTCCGCCCTTCGACCGGGTGTCTATGTGGCTGTGGCCAGTGCGGGCAACGGACAGCGCGCTGAAAAGATAGTACTCAAATAACTAAAAGATAACGCTATGATTAAGCGCCTGCTACGCTTGCTGGCCCTTGCCGCGGTCCTCAGTTCCTCTCCGAGTCAGGGGGGAATCCATGCGATGGGTCCGCTTTCTGTCGGCACACCGGCCTCCGCTGACCACAACGTCCTCAACCGGGGCATTGGCCGCTACCCCCGCAGCCCTAAGGAGTACACGGCTCCCCGCATGGTGAGAGATGACACTTACCGCAATGTGGCTCTTCACCGCAGTGCCACGGCCTCGTCGTCGATGGACTGGAACCTCACGGCACAGTTGCTCACCGACGGCATAGTGAGTAAGGGCATAGCTCCGACCATTACCGTCAGCACCAATCGGGGTATCGACCGCACAAGAGCCCGACTGAGGAGTATCGACGGCAATCCCGTTACACCTTATTATATATATGGACCCCATGCCTGGATACAGTATGACTGGACCGCCATGAGCATCACCCTCGACACACTGCGTCTCATCACCGAGACCGCCTTCAACAAGGCACTGGCCACCCAGGGGTGGAGTGTGGCGGTGATGGGCAGCGACGACGGGAAAACATGGCGGCTGATGGGCAAAGTAGCAGGAAAGGGAGTGCCGGGCTACGTGACGCAGCAGACGGCCTCCGACGACCCCAATAACCATTTGGGCACCACCCGTCTGCCATTGAGCCGTGGCAAACTGGCCATACCGCTGTCCTCGCACCGACGACTGCAACATCTGCGACTGGAGTTCCAGATGCCCGGTGCGGTGTGGTGGCGCTTGTGCGAAGTCGATGAAGGCAGCATCACTGATAACGAGGAAACATTCGAGATGTACGATGTCAAGTGGCCGCGCCGCAACATGCAGTGGCTACCCTCGGAGCATTTCTTCAGCTGCTGGATGTCGGCCCCCGTGGATGCCGACAGTCAGCCTCAGTGGGCAAGCATCGACATGGGTACTCAGGTGCAGTTCGACAAGGTTGTCCTCAGATGGATTAACCGTCCGACAGCTGGCAAGGTCCAGGTGTCCGACGACGGTAAGAAGTGGTCGGACGTCTGTGACCTTCCGAAGCAGGGACCCCTGACCGAGACACTCAAGTGCCAAGGACAGGGACGCTATGTGCGGCTATGGCTGACACAACCGGATGCAACGGGGCGTTATGCACTGACTGAGGTCGAAGTGATGGGGAGGGGCGGACTCCATGCCGAGCCTGCCAACACCCTTGACATCGGGACCGGAAAACGCTCGCTCAACCAGTGGCAAGTAAGACGTGCCGGCGACAGCCAATGGGTGGAGGCCACAGTACCCGGGACCGTACAGACGAGCTACATGAACATCGGAGCCGTGCCCTACAACCTCTATGCCAACAACATGCGACAGATATCGGAGTCGTTCTTCAACGCCGACTTCATCTACCGCACCTCCTTCAAGTGGCACCCTGACGGGAAACCCTGCCACTACCTGAATACCGATGGCATTGACTGGAAGTCGGTCATCACACTGAACGGAAGGGAGGTGGGCCGTACGGCCGGCGCCTTCATCCGTGGCCGCTTCGACGTGAGCTCCCTGCTCCGCGACGGACAGAACACCCTGGAGGTGCATGTCGTGAAGAATGCTCACCCCGGAGCGGTGAAGGTGGCCAATAGCGAGAGCACCGACATCAATGGCGGAGTGATTGGACTCGACAGTCCCACCTTCTCGCCTACTATGGGTTGGGATTGGATAACCTCGACACCGGGCCGTTGCATGGGCATCTGGAATGATGTCTATCTCACAGCTGACGAGGGGGTGCGTGTGGCCGACCCCTATGTGACGACCACCCTCAACCACCCCGACACGCTGGCCTCGATGACGCCTGCCGCCCTTGTGAGCAACGAGAGCTCAACAGTGCGTACCGTGACCGTGAAAGGATGGATAGGCAGCATCCAGTTCGAACGGACGGTCACCTTGCAAGGAGGCGAGAAGCGGACGGTGAGCTTCAGCCCGGAGGAATTTCCGCAGTTGAGCCGACAGCGTATGCGCCTCTGGTGGCCCAATGGATATGGTGAGCCCTATCTCTATGATGCCGGCTTCACGGTAAGTGAAGCCGGACACGATGTCGCTACCGTCAACTACAAAGCGGGCATCCGGGAAATGGCGTATAAGGATATGGACACACAGCTCAAACTGTGGATCAACGGCAAGCGATTCGTGCCACTCGGTGGCAACTGGGGCTTCCCTGAGTCGAACCTCACCTATAGGGGCCGCGAATATGACGTCACGCTCCGTTATCACCGCGAGATGGGCATGAACCTTGTGCGCAACTGGGTCGGACAGGTGGGCGACGACGAGTTCTTCGATGCCTGCGACAAGTATGGCATCATGGTGTGGCAGGACTTTTGGCTGGCCAATCCCTGGGACGGTCCCGACCCGCAGGATGAGACGATGTTCATGGACAATGCGCGCGATGTCATCCAGCGATTGCGCCGGCATCCTTCGATAGCCCTCTACTGCGGACGCAACGAGGGCTACCCCCCGGCATCTCTTGACAAGAGCCTTCGGAGGGCTGTAGCCGAGTTGCACAGCCAGTTGGGCTACATCGGCAGCTCAGCCGACGGTGGCGTGTCGGGACGTGGTCCCTACGGACTGTGGACCTCAGCACGCTACTTCAGCCATCTCTCGGGCAAGCTGCATTCCGAAGAGGGTATCAGCTGCATTCCCAACTACGAAAGTCTGAAACGTATGCTGGCTCCTGAAGGACTGTGGCCGATGGGTGACGCCTGGGGGCAGCACGACTTCCCGAGGGGGCGCGGCCATAATTTCGCACAGATGGTAGAACGCCATTTCGGACCTGCTACCAGTGCCCGACAATTCACAGAGTGGGCACAGTGGGTGAATTACGATGGTCACCGCGCAATGTTTGAAAGTCGACTGCAAGACAGGATGGGAGTGCTCATCTGGATGAGTCATCCCTGCTGGCCAGCACTCACCTGGGCCACCTACGATTATTACTGGGAGCCTACCGCGGCCTACTTTGGCATCCGCAAGGCCTTGGAACCTATCCACATACAGTACAATCCGGCCCAGCGCACCGTAGAGGTGGCCAACATCAGCGTGGATAAGCCTGGAGACATGAAGGCCACGGCACAGGTGCTCTCCATGTGGGGCAACGTCATCAGCGAGCATACTGCCGACGTAGCCGTCGACCGTGATGAGACAGTCAGCCCGATGCGGATTGAGGTGCCCGACAGTGCGGTCTATTTTATCAAGCTCAAGCTGGAGAAAGGCGGGAGACTGGTCTCGGAGAACTTCTATGTGGAGGGGCGTGACACCGACAATCTGCAGGCACTGCATGCGTTGCCCACAGCCCGGATTCACACGGAGAGTCACTTTGCTCCACTATCGGATAACGAGTGGAAGGGCCAGGTGACGGTGGCCAATGAGGGCGATGTACCGGCACTGCTCATTCGCCTCTGCCTGAAGGGAGAAGATGGACAGCAGATACTGCCCGTCATCTATAGTGACAACTATTTCCCGCTGATGCCCGGTGAGAGCCGGACGGTAGATATCAGCTATGATAAGGCCGACGCACGCGGATGCCGCCCCGTAGTCAGTGCCACTCCCCTGAATCTCCACACAGAGACACCTTAATAGCATCATCGATTACGGTGAGAGATACAATAAAATCGGAAACAACAGTACTGTTGTTTCCGATTTTATTGTTAAAACTCCGAAAGCCTGTAAAGAAAAGAGCCTTTTCGTCAAGACTAAGAAATATTTGTAACAAATCTCTTGCTTACAAAGAAAATAAATGTTAACTTTGCCCTGCTAAATACAACTACTCAATAATTAACTCTTCAAACTCTAAACGTAAGAATTATGCAAAAGAAGGCATTTCTCACCGTAATGATGTTCCTCCTGGGAATGTTCATTACGGAAGCGTATGCTCAAAAGCATACGGTGACAGGACTTGTCAAGGACAATGCTCCTGGTGAACCCCTTGTCGGAGTGACCGTTACGGTGAAAGGCACGAACACCGCTGCAGTGACCGACATTGATGGTAACTACTCCATTCAGGCAGCACCTTCGGATGTACTCGTATTCTCCTACATCAGTATGGAGACCGTAGAGCAGCCTGTCGGCGATCGCAAGGTTATCAATGTAACCATGAGTCCCAGCGCCGAGAGCCTTAACGAGGTGGTAGTCACGGCCATGGGTATCAAGCGACAGTCGGAGACGCTGACCTACACCGCCGAGACCGTCGGCGGCAAGGATGTGAACGACATCAAGAGCATCAACATGATCAATGCTCTTCAGGGCAAGGCTGCCGGCCTTCAGATTACACCTAATGCCGGTGGTGCCGGTGGTGCCTCGAAGATTCTCTTCCGCGGTAACAAGTCTATCAGTGGCAGCAACCAGCCGCTCATTGTGATCGATGGTGTGCCTACCATGACTAAGACTGTGGATGCCCAGGTGGGTGGCGACTACGGTGGCGACCGCGACGGCGGTGATGTGATGTCGACCATCAACCCTGACGACATCGCCTCGATAACACTGCTGAAGGGTGCCGCCGCATCGGCTCTCTACGGAGCTGTGGCTGCCAATGGTGCCATCATGATAACCACCAAGAGCGGACATGCCGGTAAGGTCAGCGTCAATGTATCGAGCAACACCACTGCCGAGATGCCCATGGTGCTCCCTAAGTTCCAGGAATCTTACGGCATGAGCGACAATGGCACCTACTCTTGGGGCGAGAAGCTCTCCTCCAAGGCTCCCAACTATGCCAAGAAGCTCTATCGCACCGGTGCCACCTTCAACAACACCATTTCACTGGCCGGTGGCAACGACAACTTCGGTGCCTACTTCTCCTACGGTAATGTTTACTCCCATGGCATCACGCCCACCAACGACTACCGCAGCCATAACATCATGTCGAAGGTCAACTTCAAGGTGCTCGACGCCGTGCATGTCGACTTCTCGGGTAAGTACAGTAACCAATGGGTGAACAACCAGCCTGCAGCCGGATTCCTCTCGAACCCCATCACAGGCGTATATCTCTTCCCGCGTGGTGAGGATTGGAACAGCTACAAGAACAACTACGCTGTCTTCAACGCCAGCCGTCAGACCGAAGTACAGAACTGGACCAATACGGGCCAGCAGCAGTACAACAACCCCTACTGGGTACTCAACCGCCAGCGTGCCAACGACCATCGTAACCGTTACGAGCTGGGTGGCAGTGTCCGCTGGGACATCACTCCCGATGTGAATATCCAAGGCCGTCTGCGCTACGAGCGTGGAGAGGACCACTTCGTGAACAACAGCTGGGGCTCTTCAAACGGTGACATCCAGAAGATGGGAACGATGAAGGACAACCACTACTGGAGCGACCAACTCTACGGTGACCTTCTTGCCAGCTACAACCATACTTGGAATGAGTTCATGCTCAGCGCCACTGCCGGTGCCAGCTTCACGAAGACCAAGACCTCGCATGTCGACCTCTATGGTGGCGGCAACCAGTTCACTAAGCCCGGTTCCGGTGACACTTACTATCCCAATATCTTCACGCCGAACAACTACTACGGCAACCTCTCCACCTATGGCGCCCGCGATGCCATGGAGACCGAGAAGCGCCTCAACGCAGTCTTCGCTACAGCACAGTTCGGCTATCACGATGGTCTCTTCCTCGACGTGTCGGCCCGTAACGACTGGTCGTCGACACTGGCCTTCACCGACAACACCTCCTTCTTCTATCCCTCTGTCGGTATGAGCTGGCTGATGAACAAATTCTTCGACATGGGTAAGAACATCGACCTCTTCAAGCTGCGCGCCAGCTATTCTGTTGTAGGTAACGACGTGCCCATCTACATGAGTAACCTGCGCTACACCCTGAAGAGCCAGGGCGCCATCTCGGCCCCCGAGAATGCACCTTTCCGCACCCTAAAGCCCGAGAAGACACACTCCTTCGAGGTGGGCTTCGACGGTGAGTTCTTCCAGCACCGCCTGAATGTGGCCTTCACCTACTATAAGACCAACACGAAGAACCAGTTCTTCTCCGTGGAGGCTCCTTACGAGGCTGGTATCCGCAACCGCTACGTCAATGCCGGCAACGTGCAGAACTCCGGTTTCGAGCTCTCTCTGGGCTGGCATCAGGACCTCTGCAATGACCTGAGCTGGAGCACCAACTTCAACATCTCCTACAACAGCAACAAGATTAAGGAGCTCGTAGAGGGTCTGGAGAACGGACTGACACTGGCCTCCTTCCAGAGTGCCAAGATCATCCTCAACGAGGGTGGCTCCTATGGTGACCTCTACGTGCGCCAGCTGCTCCGCAATGAGGACGGAACCATTAAGAAGAACGACAAAGGCCAGCCCATGCTTGGTGGCGACTCGAATGCCGATATGAAGTACATTGGCAACATGAACGCCAAGACCAATATGGGATGGACCAACACATTCTATTATAAGGACTTCACCTTCTCCTTCCTGATTGACGGCAAGTTCGGCGGCCGCATCCTGGATGTCACTGAGGCTACCATGGACGGCTGGGGCACCTCAGAGCGCACCGGCAAGGCCCGCGATGCAGGTAAGGTGGTTATCAGCGGCACTGAGTTCGCACCCGACGCATGGTACAGAACCGCTGCCTCCAACAACTTCAACTCGCCCTACGCAGCTGAGAACTATGTGTGGAAGGCTACGAATGTGCGCCTGCGCGAGATGAGCCTCGGCTACTCCTTCCGCAACCTCTTCGGCAACGGCAAGAACCTCACGGCAGCGCTCATCGCCCACAACCTGTTCTTCTTCTATAAGGATGCTCCTTGCGACCCCGACGTCTCCATGGGTACCGGCAACGGCGTGCAGGGCATCAACATCTTCAGTCTGCCTTCCACAAGGAGTCTGGGATTGAACCTCAAGTTGAACTTCTAAACATTTAGACCGAATATGAAAAAGATAAATATCGCTTCCGCCCTGGCCTTCGTGCTGGCCGGTGGAATGACCTTGAGCTCCTGCACAAGCGACTTCGAGAAGCTCAATACCAACCAAACGGAGGTGAACCCCTCCGACCTGCCCTTCTCGGCGCAGGCCTCCGAGCCCATGAACTACTGCTATCCTCCCCAGGAGAACATGTTCCAGTTCTGGACCAACCTCACCATCGACTTCTACGGCGGCTACTTCATGACGCCCAACGGCAACTTCACCAATGGCGACATGGGCGAGAACCGTGGTCATAGCGGAGGTATGTATGAGGACTTCTATCTCCACATCTTCAACAACACACGCCGTATCATTGCCGACTGCGATGCCAAGCAGCAGGAAGGCTTAGCCGGTGTGATGCGCGTGGTGCAGGCCTTTGGCCTCATGATGTGCACCGATGCCTACGGCCCGCTCGCCTACAGCTCGATTATCTCGGGTGAGAGCGAGACCAGCTACGCCTTCGACAGTCAGCAGAAGCTCTATGAGCAGATGATTGACGAGCTGAAGAAGGCTGAGACAGGTATCAAGGCCATGACGGCCGATGAGAAGACCACCCTCGGCACCTTCGACGTGTGGTGTGGCGGCAACACTGACCGCTGGATTCAGGTCATCAACACCATGAAGCTACGCATCGCCCTGCGCCTCTCCAAGCGCGTGAGCGAGATGGCTGCCGACGGCTACGACCTCAAGGCCCTGGCCAAAGAGGCTGCCACCAACACGCTGGCAGTCAGCAACCAGGACGTGCTCATTGACAACAGCATGAACAATGAGATGGCGAAGATGATTAACAACTGGGGCGACTGCGGCTTCAACGCTAACCTTGTCACTCTGATGACCGGATTCAAAGACCCGCGTCTGCCACTCTTCATGACCAAGAACGTTGGCGCTATCACCGACAGCAAGACTGGTGCCGTAACTCCAGCCTGGAGCGGCTACTATGGTATTCGGTTTGCCAGCGGACTGCCTCCAAAGCCCAACTACACAGCCAACTTCTCGCAGTGGATATATGCCGACATGATTAACCAGAAGTGGAATGGAGTCAACACGATGTCGGCTTACTCCATGGCCCGCCCCATCTTCAAGGCTGCAGAAAGCTACTTCCTGCTCGCTGAGGCACAACTCCGCGGATGGATTAGCACTGGACGCACACTGAAGGACCTCTACGAGACCGGTATCCGTGTGGCCATGAGCAATGAGCTCGCCTATCGTGGCAAATGGTGCGGTACGACAAGCTATGCTGATGGTGCCGTGGATGCCTATATCAACGGTACCACTCCACAGAGCGACTTCGTCGATCCAGGTAACTCAGAGCTCAACCATAAGGCCATGAACCACCTTGGCGTGAAGTGGGATGACAATGCCACCAACGAGGAGAAGCTCGAGCGCATCATCACCCAGAAGTTCCTGGCTAACTTCCCGCTCTCCAACGAGTCTTGGGCTGAATACCGCCGTACAGGCTATCCCCGCTTCTTCCCGCCCTACGTCAACGAGAGCAATGGAGCCGTCAACAGCGAGGAAGGTGTGCGCCGTTCCATCTACAGCAGTAATGCCTACAACTCCAACGACAAGGGAGTGCAGGGTGGCGTAGAGCTGCTCAACAAGGAGAATACGGCCAAGACCGGCATTTCCGGTGACAAGGGTGGCACCCACCTGTGGTGGGACAATGCCAACAAGGGCAATTTCGACTAATTAGCCATCGGCTCTCAAGGCGTGCAGGCTCCGGCCTGCCGCTCGGATAGCTGCCCCGGTGCATTGTGACTGAAAACAATGTACCGGGGTTTTGTTTAGGACCACTAATATGATTACACCTCTATGAAACCTCTCCATTCCTTCTGTCTGCTGTTACTGGTCGCACTCGGACAGCAGACTTTGCCCGCCCAGACTCGTGAGCTCAGTATCGACACCCGTCCGGTGGCTCCCATCCAGAGCACCATGTATGGCATCTTCTTCGAAGACATCAATTTTGGTGCCGACGGAGGCCTCTATGCCGAGATGGTGGAGAACCGCAGCTTTGAATATCCCAACCGTCTCATGGGCTGGACTACCATGGGCAATGTGAACATCAGTGATACCAAACCGGCCTACGACCGTTGTCCCCACTACGCCGTGCTCGAGGATGCCGGCCACCGCGACAAGCTCACGGCACTTGAGAACCAAGGACTCTTCGGAATGGCCCTCACCCAAGGACGAGCTTACGACTTCGTGGTCACAACCCGACTGCACCGTCTGCAGGCCCGTGGGGCTCGCTTCCGTGTGGAGCTCATCGGTGACGACAACCAGACGATTGCCAGCCATAGCTTCAACGTGGGCAATAACCAGTGGCAACGACAGACCGCTTCGCTCACCCCCGGCCTACAGGCCTCGCACGGACGGCTCCGTCTCATCCTGGAAAGTACGGAGGGAGTGGATGTCGACCACATCAGCCTCATGCCCCACGACAACTGGCAGGGGCTCAGAGCCGACTTGGTGAAAGACCTCGAGGATCTGCACCCCGGCATCTTCCGTTTCCCCGGCGGCTGTATCGTGGAGGGTGCCGACCTAGCCACACGCTATCAGTGGAAGAACACCGTGGGCCCCGCAGAGAACCGGCCCATCAACGAGAACCGCTGGAACTACTGCTTCCGCCACCGACTCGCTCCGAACTACTATCAAAGCGGCGGACTGGGCTTCTATGAGTTCTTCCTGCTGAGCGAGAAGATTGGTGCAGAGCCTCTGCCCGTGCTCAATTGCGGCATGGCCTGTCAGTATCAGAACCCCGACAGCGACAGCAATGCCCATGTGGCCTTAGCCGACCTGCAACCCTATATTGACGACGCCCTCGACCTCATAGAGTTTGCCAATGGCGACACCACAACCCGATGGGGCAGTCTGAGGGCCTCCATGGGACATCCGCAACCTTTCGGGCTCAAGCAGATAGCCATCGGCAATGAGCAGTGGGGACAGCTCTACACCGAGCGCCTGGAGACCTTTGTCAAAGCTCTGCGTAAAGCGCATCCCGAGATAAAGATATGCGGGTCGGCAGGACCTTCGCCCGATGGACCGTCCTTCGACTACGGTTGGCAACAGATGAGGCGCCTCGGCGTCGACCTGGTAGACGAGCATTACTACATGTCACCGCAATGGTTCTTGGACAATGCCGGTCGATACGACAACTACTCACGCAAGGGTCCCAAGGTGTTTGCCGGCGAATATGCCTGCCATGTGAAAGGCATGGACGGACGCCCGGATGTAGCCATGAACGACTTTGAGGCCGCACTCTCCGAAGCTGCCTTCATGACGGGACTTGAGCGCAATGCCGACGTCGTTTGGCAGGCCACCTATGCGCCCCTCTTTGCGCGCCGCGAGGGATGGCAGTGGCGTCCTGACCTCATCTGGTTCGACAACACCACCAGCGTGCGTACTGTCAACTGGCACGTACAACAGCTCTTCTCCATCAACAAGGGCACTCATCTGCTACGCCTCACAGAGGATGGAAAGCCTGTGAAAGGTCAGGGTGGACTCTATGCCAGTGCCGTGGCCGACAAGCCATCGGGTACAATAATCATAAAGGTGGTCAACACCACAGAGAAGGCTCAGGAGGTGATGCTGCATGTCAAGGGCTGGCGCAATGTGGCATCAACCACGGTTACCACACTGCATGCCGACAGCAATGTCGCCACCAACAGCTTCGAGCACCCTCATGCCGTAGAGCCCGTCACGCAAACCGTCAATGTCCAAGACGGCGAGCTTAAGCTGCAGGTGGGAAGCCGAACGTTAGCCGTTATCCGGCTGAAGCGATAGAAGATAGCTTTTGCGCACTGAGGCTATGAGGCAGGAGCCCACACCCTCGTTGCCTCACAACGCAAAGGCCTATGTTATTTGAATCTACTAACCTATCCATTACCGTTATCTGTTCTTATGTTAGCAAATAGATGCTCCGAATTAACCATCGTGACAACTGCTCCCCAATCAGCATCGTTATCTAATTTATGCAAGAAAGTTCACTGCAGAGTGTGACCGTACGCAACAGAAATTGAAGAAAGGGGGAGCTTCGAATCCTCATCCCAGCCTGGACAGG
>ONMG01000097.1 GCA_900318855.1 uncultured Prevotella sp. | reverse complement strand
GTGCTTCGGCATCATGCAGACATTCTGGAAGAACCGCGCCGCCATGTTCCGACCCAAGTACCGCGGCCTGGGGCTGTGGGCACTGCCCAACATGCTTGTGTTCCAGTTTATCGTCCCCACCTTCTCCCCCTTGGCCGATGTGCTGATGGTGGCAGGACTGTTTTCCGGCAACGCCTTGCAGGTGCTGTTCTACTATCTGCTCTTCCTCCTCGTCGACGCCAGTATCTCCATCATGGCCTATCTCCATGAGCACGAGAAGCTGTGGGTGCTCTTCTGGATAATACCTCAGCGACTCTGCTATCGCTGGATTATGTATGTGGTACTTTTCAGGAGCTATGGCAAAGCCATCAAGGGCGAACTGCAGTCGTGGGGCGTCCTGAAGCGCACGGGCAGTGTGGGCGAAGTGAAGTGAAATCACTAGACAGACCCATGCGCAAATAGCCCCCGGCAACCCAGGCGCTACCGCAGCGTCACCTTGACGCTCTTCAGGTCGTCTCCGGCACTGGAGCTGCCGGCGCTTATAACATAAGCTCCGGGGAAAAAGCGCATGGTATTGGTGGCTGCATCCCAGGTGGAAAGGTTCTTGCGTGGCAAGTCGATGCTTACCCCCCTCTTCTGCCCGGGCTGTAGCGTGACACGACAGAAGCCTCTCAGTGTTCTTATGGGGCCACCTTCGTCGTCAAGACGTCGCAGATAGATTTGCACAACCTCCGTACCCAAACGTTTTCCCGTATTGCGCACGGTGACATTCACTTTGCCGTTGGCATAGCTCGGTTTGGAAATGCTGAACGTAGTGTAGCTCAACCCAAAGCCAAAGGGAAAGAGGGGCTTGCTTTGTAGATAGCGGTAGGTGCGTCCCTGCATTCGGTAGTCCTCGTAGTCGGGCAGTTGCTCCGTATTCCGATAGAAAGTCACGGGCAATTTTCCACAGGGGTTAAACTCTCCGAAGATCACTTGTGCTACAGCCTCGCCGGCCGCTTCGCCTCCATACCAAGCCTGCAGGATGGCGTCGGCATGGTGCGTCTCCGGTTCCAGCCCCACCGCACTACCCGAGCAGTTTATCAGCACCACCTTCTTACCCATATCGTGAAGCAAGCCGATGACCTTACGCTGAGCATACGGAAGTTCAATGCTCGTACGGTCACCACCTCGGAATCCCGGAAGGCCGACAGGCATCTCCTCACCTTCCAGCCGTGGTGAGATACCGCCCACAAAGACCACCACATCTGCATTCTTTATATAGCCGTTATCCACCGAGGCTTGCTGACTCATAAGGTTGAAGCCGGGCAGATAGACAGCCTGGGGCGCGCGTCTTCTGATGCCTCCAAGAATGGTGACGGTTGAGCGGGGAAAACCATTGTAGTTGCCCCACATGGCCGTGTCGGCAACGGCATTCTCTCCCAAGACGACAATGCGTTGCTCAGGACGCAAAGGCAGCAGACCACCGCGGTTCTGCAACAGCGTCATCGACTCCAGTGCCATCTGCAAGGCGTGAGCGTGGTGTTCCTCTGACGCCACCACACGCATGGGTATTTGTGTCCAGGCCACCAGGGAGTCGGCATCGAAATCGCCTAAGCGGAAACGTGCCTCTAACAGTCGGCATAGACTCGTATCGAGGCGCGACTCACTGATTTCGCCCTTTTCTACAGCCTCGTAGAGCGAGCTGAAGCTGTTGCCGCATTCCACATCAGTTCCTGCAAGTACGGCTTTAGCTGAGGCGTCGTACGCTGTGGATGTATAGTGGTGGCCGTGGGGTGAGAAGAAATCATTGATAGCTCCGCAGTCGCTCGTCACGAGTCCCTTGAAGTGCCACTCGTCGCGCAGGATCTGTTGCAGATAACGGCTGTTGCCACAGCAGGGCTTCCCGTCCATGCTGTGATAGGCGCACATCACCTCAGCCACTTGTCCCTCCTCGACAAGTGTCTTGAATGCAGGCAGATAGGTTTCCCATAGGTCGCGGGCCGGAAGACTTTCTATGTCAAAGCTGTGGCGGCTCCACTCAGGTCCACTGTGTACGGCGAAATGCTTCGCGCAGGCCAGTGTCTTGGCATAGCGTGCATGGACGGGTCCCTGCAGACCTCGCACCACCGCCAGCCCCATGACACTCGTCAGATAGGGATCCTCTCCGTAGGTCTCCTGTCCGCGCCCCCATCGCGGATCGCGGAAGATGTTGATATTGGGCGTCCAAAAGCTCAAGCCCGCATACTGTCTGAGCTTTCCGCTGCGACGGGCCTCTGTGTTTTTTGCCCGTGCCTCATCGCTCACATCTGTGAAACACTGCTGCAGAAGCTTATCGTCGAACGAGGCTGCCATGCCGATGGTGACGGGATAGACCGTGGCTAAACCATTGCGTCCCACTCCGTGCAAGGCTTCGTTCCACCAGGGAAAAGCTGGTATGTCGAGCCGGTCAATAGCCGGCGACTGGTTCTGCATGAGGGCTATTTTTTCCTTGAGCGACAGTAGTCTCACCAAGTCGGCAGCTCGTTGGGCTGGGGCAAGGTTGGGATTTTTGTAGGGCTCCTGCGCCGTCACAGCTGTGGATGACAAAAGAAGAGCCAAAGCGGATACCAATAATGTTCTCATATTTGTGTAGGTTTAAGTTTGCGGTTGTTACCTTATTTCTTCTTTACGCAGGGAAAGCTGGTGAGCGGCTTTGCGGCCATACTTTCGGAGGAATGTCTCCCCTACGGTCGGAAATAGATGATCATCCGGGTGCCTCTGCCCTCAACCGACTCCACATGCAGTCTTGCATGACACTTGTCTAAGATAGCTTTAGCCAGTGATAGTCCCACACCATGCCCCACGGTGGTTCCCGTGTTGGAAGCACGATAGAAGGGCTCGAAAATGTGAGGCACATCCCGTTTGGGAATGCCGATGCCGTGGTCTTCAATGCTGACACTGTGGTTGTCGGCAGTCACCCGGACCGGTTTGCCGCCCGAATATTTCACTGCGTTGTTGATGAGATTATGGAAAGCCATCTGCAGCAGCCTTGGGTCGCCATGCACCGTGAAGTCCTGCCTGATGTCGACTTCGAGACCACTATATTGCTCTCCCCGAATGAGTTGCGACACGGGACTGCTGCCCTCAGCCACAGCCTCGTCGCCCCTGACGTGTGAGAACTGCAGCAGATCGTGCATGATGCCGATGACCCGATTCGTCTCCTTCGCAATACGCTGCAAGATGTCCTTATAATCACTCACTTCATAGTCTCTCAGCAAGGCTACCTCACATTCGCCCTGTATGGCCGTGAGGGGATTGTTGATTTCGTGCGAAGCATTGTTGACGAACATCTTCTCTATCTGATAATCACGGTCGATGCGGTCGAGCATACGCATGGCATAGAGGCGGCTGATGAGCCAAAGCACACAGGCCGAGACAAGCACCAGAAGGAGCAGCGTCCAACGCAGAATCAGCGAAACTTCAGCTCCATAAGGGTTCCGGCTGAGCACGATGACGGCAAAGGTGCCCGTGTTGTCATAGTAGACGAAGGCTGTGCCCACCTCCTGCCCGTGCTCGAAGTTGACGGTGCGGTTGGCATACAACTCGTCAATCTGACGGTCAGAAAGATAGACGGCAAGCGGACGGCGTGCCTTTTCGCGGTCGTCAACGCGGATGAACAACTCCTTCGACGTGGGAATAGAGTTCTTGCGGCGTAGCACCACGTTGCGGTACTTCACGGGGTCGAGCTCATCCTTCGAGAACTTCTCCTCAGCCACGGCATGAGCCTTCTCCTCCATATAACGGAAGTAGAGATTCCGGATATAATTGGATGCGAAGAAATAGAACACCAGTCCCACGATGAGCACAAGCCCTATGGTGATGCCGGAATAGATGAGTGATATCTTATGCCCTGTTGTCATGCTCCATCGTTTTCAGACAATAGCCTTCGCCCACCACTGTGCGGATGAGCTTATGGCTGAATCCCTCGTCGATTTTCTGCCTCAGATAGCGTACGTAGACATCCACCACGTTGGTGTTGGTGTCGAAGTCCTTGTCCCACACGTCGCGCAGCAGTTGCCGTCGTGTGAGCGTCTCGCCCTCGTGTCGCATCATGTATTCAAGAAGCCGGTACTCCTTCGTGCTGAGTTCCACCTCGCGATGCTGTCGTCTTGCTTTGTGCGTGACGGCATCGATGCTCAGTTCGCCACACACCAGGGGCTGAACCTGCTGGTAGCTTTCGACGCGGCGGAGCAGAGCGTTGATGCGGGCAAGCAGTTCGGTGAACTTGAACGGCTTTTCCATGTAGTCGTCGGCACCGGCCTGCAAACCCAACACAATGTCGTCGGTGGTGCCCAGGGCCGTGAGCATCAGCACAGGCAGCGTGTAGCCATAGTTGTCGCGAAGTCTGCGGCACACTTCGAGTCCGGTCAGACCGGGCATTCGAATGTCGAGCAGCACGAGATCGTAGTCCTGTCGCTCTTGCAGCTTCTGCCATGCCTCATCGCCACGCCCCACACAGTCCACGTCGTAGCCAAAACTTTCCAAGCCACGGCAGACAAAGTCGGCGATGTTCTCCTCGTCCTCAGCCAATAAGATGCGTTTCATATCTTTGCTTCAAATGAATAGAATGCAATGGTTTCAACCGTTGCAAATATAAAGGTTTTATGTGAGAGTGACAAGGAAATGAGGGAGTATTTGCAGTTGATTTCACTGACTTATAAACAATCGTTCGCTACTTAGCTTTTTATCATTCTCTGCGTAGCGAACGCTCTTTTTCTATAGGATTACCATATATGCGACCAAGCATTTACCCCGTGAGACCACCTGTTTTCCCCCGTGAGACCACCAGTTTTACCCCGTGAGTTCCATAGTGCTGCCCCCATTGACTTAGGATAGTGCTATTGAATCCCCTTACGGTTCTTCTCTCTGCGCTCAGCCCTGACGTTGGCAATGCCCAGCATTCGCTTCAAAGTCTTCCGCCGCGTCACTTGACGATCATAGACCACGACAAGCAATTGTCGCCGGGGGTACCAGGAGGTCGAGAAGACCCCCGGGAGGCTGCGAGCCAGCGAATCGGTATGTTGTTGCTGACTGTCCGAGACACAGAGCAACTGAACCTTAAGCATTTGAAAACGGCTGTGGGCAGAGGCTGCCGGCACTGATGCCAGCCATAAGGTTAGCACCAGTGTGGGCAGTATGCATTGACCTAGTCTATAGAAATGCGGTGATATGAGCATTATCTCAACTTCTTGAGATTGACATGACTGTATATCCGCTCGACAATCAGCGGGAAGATGAACAGCGTGAAGAGGGTGGCACCCACGAGTCCACCGATGATGACCGTGGCGAGCGGACGCTGGCTCTCACTGCCAATGCCATGACTGAGTGCGGCGGGCAGCAAGCCGAGCGTAGCCATCATTGCCGTCATCAGCACACTACGGATGCGGGAGTGCATGCCACGTGTCACGGCGTCGGGAAGTGTATAGCGGTGGCGCAGGAAGTGCTCGATGTCCATGAGCATGATGACGCCATTCTGGATGCAGATGCCAAAGAGACAGATGAAGCCAATACCTGCCGAGATGGAGAAGTTGGTACGCGTGATGAGCAGGATGAGGATGCCGCCCACTGCCGCAAAGGGTACGTTGGTAAGCACCAGACCGGCGTCGCGCGCATTGCCAAAGAGCACATAGAGGATGACGAAGATCAGCAGCACGCTGATAGGCACCACCTGCGCCAGGCGTGCCGAGGCACGCTTCTGGTTCTCGAAGTCGCCGTTCCATGTAATCTTATAACCGGCAGGCAGTTTCACTGCTTTCGCCACTTTGGCTCGAGCCTCGTCGACAGCAGAACCCATGTCGCGATCGCGGACACTGAACTTCACGGCGCAGTAGCGGCTGTGGTTCTCGCGGTAGATAATCAGCGGACCGGTGATGGCGCGTATCCTTGCCAGCTCTCCGATGGGAATCATCTGTCCGTCCTCTGTCGGTACTTTAATCTTTGCGATGGCCTCGGCATTGTCGCGGAACGGTTCTTCATAGCGTACCACAAGGTTGAACTTGCGCTCATCCTCATAGACTTGCGACGCAGCCTTACCGCCTATT
>ONMG01000082.1 GCA_900318855.1 uncultured Prevotella sp. | reverse complement strand
CCTTGCGGAGGATTGAGCGGATACGAGCATAGGTATACTGGATGAAAGGACCGGTGTTTCCGTTGAAATCGATACTTTCTTCAGGGTTGAACAGCATGTTCTTGCGTGCATCCACCTTCAAAATAAAGTATTTCAGGGCACCCATACCCACGATACGGGCTATCTCGGTGCGCTCGGCCTCGCTGAGCTCCTTCGACTGTCCGTGCTCCTCGCTGCTCTTGCGGGCGTCGGCAATCATCTGGGCGATGAGGTCGTCGGCATCGACAACCGTACCCTCACGGCTCTTCATCTTGCCGTTGGGCAGTTCCACCATGCCGTAGGAGAAGTGCACCAAGTCCTTACCCCACTTGAAGCCAAGCCTGTCGAGCAGGATGGAGAGCACCTGAAAATGATAGTTCTGCTCGTTGCCCACCACATAAATCATCTTGTCGATGGGGAAGTCATTGAAGCGCATCTCGGCGGTGCCGATGTCCTGAGTCATATAGACGCTGGTACCATCGGAACGGATGAGCAGCTTTTGGTCGAGACCGTCCTTCGTGAGGTCGGCCCAGATGCTGCCGTCCTCCTTCTTGTAGAAGAGTCCTTTCTCCAGACCTTCCATAACCTTGCGCTTGCCTTCGAGATAGGTATTCGACTCATAGTAAATCTTGTCGAAGCTCACGCCAAGAGCCTTGTAGGTCTCGTCGAAACCGGCATACACCCAGGAGTTCATCTTCTTCCAAAGAGCACGCACCTCAGGGTCGCCCTGCTCCCACTTGACGAGCATATCATGGGCTTCCTTGATGAGGGGAGCTTCCTTAGCGGCTTTCTCCTTGGCCTCGTCGGGCGCCATACCTCCGGCCTCGTACTGAGCCTGGAGCTCGGTGCACTCGGCCTTGTAGTGCTTGTCGAAGAGCACATAGTAGTCGCCAATAAGATGGTCGCCTTTCTTGCCGCTACTCTCTGGGGTCTCGCCATTGCCCCACTTCAACCAGGCAAGCATCGACTTGCAGATGTGTATACCGCGGTCATTGACGATGTTGGTCTTCACCACACGCTTGCCATTGGCCTCCATAATCTTGGAGAGGCTCCAGCCCAAGAGGTTGTTACGCACGTGTCCAAGATGGAGGGGCTTGTTAGTATTGGGCGACGAATATTCTATCATGTAGAGGGGCGACTCGGGAGTGGCCTCGCTCTCGCCCCATTTGGCATCAGCCTGAATGGCATTGAGCAGCTCTACCCACGCCGCCGGAGCCACGGTGAGATTAAGGAATCCTTTCACCACATTAAACTTGCTCACGGCCGGGCACTGCTCCACCAGCTTCTCGCCGATGGCCTGGGCGGTGTCCTCCGGCTTGCTGTGCGAGATGCGCAGCAATGGGAATACCACGAGTGTGAGGTTGCCCTCGAAATTGCTCTTTGTCTTCTGCAACTGAACCATTGCCTCAGGCACGTCCTGACCATAGAGTTCCTTTACGGCTGCGATGACCGAGCTTTGTATCTGTCCTTCGATGCTCATTTCCTTATGTAACTTGTTTATAGGTGCAAAAGTACAAAAAAATAATGGCAGCGCTGAGAGATTGACGATAAAAATGCTATTAGTCACGGTAATCCCCAAAATAGGGCGGTCCGAGGCCGGGGAATGACGGAAAAAGAAAGAGCTGCTCTCAGGACCAAAGCTGTGGAAGACCTCAAATGCATGGCCAGCGGGAAAGGCGAACAGACGCTTCTTGGCTGAAGCCTTTCTCTCGTTTGCACCCTTTACGCTTGCGCGTGAAGATAGGCAGCACTCGGGAGTGGCACCGAAAAAAGCAAGCTTTTTTCTTTGCCATTCCCCTCGTTTGCACTATCTTTGCATCAATAAAAAGAGGTATAGATTATGCAGGAGACAAGACAGAACCGCATTGCAAGACTGCTCCAAAAGGAGCTTGCACAGATATTTGAAGCTGAGACGCGTAAGACACATGGCGTGATGATAAGCGTCACAAGAGTGAGAATCTCGCCCGACCTGAGCATCTGCACAGCCTACTTGAGCGTATTCCCCTCGGACAAGGCTGAGGAAATGGTGAACAACATCAGGGCTAATGAGAAGACGATAAGATATGAGCTGGGAAAGCGCGTGCGCAACCAACTGCGCATCATCCCGGAACTGCGCTTCTTCGTCGACGACAGCTTAGACTATTTAGAGCATATTGACGAACTGCTGAAGAAATGAATTTTCCCTTCTTCATCGCCCGTCGGTATCTCTTCTCGAAGAAGAGCACCAATGCCATCAACATCATCTCTTTCATCTCCGTGCTGGGTATCGCCGTAGCCACAACGGCCTTGGTGGTGGTGATGAGCGTATTCAATGGATTTGAAGACCTCGTGGCCTCAATGCTCACCAACTTCGACCCACAGCTCGAAATAACACCGACAAAAGGCAAATGTGTGGCGGCCGACGACCCGGTGCTCACCAAGATCAAGCAGATGCCAGAGGTTGATGTAGCCGCTGAATGTGTGGAAGACCAGGCGCTGGCTGTCTACCGCGACCGCCAGGCCATGGTGAAGGTGATGGGTGTGGACGACAACTTCGCGCAGCTCACCCGTATTGACAGTATCCTCTACGGCGACGGCGAGTTTTCGCTCCACGCTGGCAATCTTCAATACGGCATACCTGGAATCCGACTGGCTCAGGATCTGAACACCTCTACGCGATGGGAAGGATTTATGAGAGTCTACGCGCCGCAGCGTGAAGGTCAGCTCGACATGACCGACCTCGAAGGGGGCTTCACTGTCGACTCACTCTTCTCTCCGGGCGTGGTGTTCGCGGTCAACTCCTCAAAATACGACAAGAACACGCTCCTCACTTCTATAGGATTTGCGCGCGGACTGTTCGGCCGGCAGGGTGAGGTGAGCTCGCTGATGATAAAACTGAAGCCCGACTGCAACACGGATGCGGTAAAGGCTGAGATGAGAAAAATAGCCGGAGGAAGATTCAAGGTCCTCGACCGCATGGAGCAGCAGGCCGACACCTTCCGCATCATGCAGGTGGAAAAGATGCTGGCCTACATCTTTCTGACGTTCATCCTCGTGGTGGCCTGCTTCAACATCATAGGGTCGCTGTCGATGCTCATCATTGACAAGAAAGAGGATGTGCGCACGCTTCGCAATCTGGGTGCCACCGACAGTCAGATAAGCCGTATCTTCCTCTTCGAAGGCCGCATGATATCTGTCTTCGGGGCCATTTTAGGCATTGCAGTCGGACTGCTGCTCTGCGGGCTCCAACAGCAATATGGCTTCGTGAGCATGGGCGATGCGGGCAATTACATCGTCAATGCTTACCCCGTGAGCGTTCACTATTCCGATGTGGCCATCATCTTCATCACGGTTGTAGCAGTAGGATGGCTGGCTGTATGGTACCCCGTGAGAACGATGAGCCGGAGACTGCTGGCCTGAGCAGGACGTACCGCAGACATAATCAGGGGCAGCATTCCATCCAAGAATACTGCCCCTGATAGGTATAACAGTGGCTCAACGCCGACCTTACAGAATAGGAATCACCTGCTATAAGCCTTCCAAATCGACATGCTCGGCCTGTATACGCTCATGAAGGAAGATACTGGCCGTCTCATTAAACTTTTCGGGATTCTCAGTGGTGAAATAGCGGCATGTGGCACCGGTAGTGCACATAGCAGCCATCTCTTTATGTCGGTGCAGATAGTCTTTCAGACTCGCCGCCACATAGTCGCCCTGCGGTACAATGCGCACCCCGGGTCTCACATATTTCAATATCTTGGGCATGAGCAGTGGATAGTGCGTGCAGCCGAGGATGATCGTGTCGATCTGGGGATCCTTGCGCATTAACTCCAAGATACGCTTCTTCACAAAGTAGTCAGCACCGGGACTGTCGGCCTCATTGTACTCTATGAGAGGTACCCAAAAGGGGCATGCCACACCACTCACCTTGATATCAGGCCAGCACTTGGCAATTTCCATCTCATAGCTGTGGCTCTTCACGGTACCCTCTGTGGCAAGAAGACCTACATGATTGTTGCGCGTCAGCCGACCGATGACCTCGGCCGTTGGCCGGATGACTCCCAACACGCGGCGTTGGGGGTCGAGCTGCGGGAGATCGTTCTGCTGGATGGTTCGGAGTGCCTTGGCCGAAGCGGTGTTGCACCCCAGGATAACCAAATGACAACCCATCTCGAAAAGTTTAATCACAGCCTGACGAGTGAACTGATAGACTACATCAAACGAGCGCACACCATAAGGAGCACGAGCATTATCGCCGAGATAGATGTAATCGTAGTCAGGCAGTACGCTGCGAATGCCGTGGAGCACCGTCAGTCCACCATAGCCGGAATCGAAAACACCTATCGGACCTGCATTCTGCGGAAACTGCATCTCGAAGTATTATTTGAGTTGTTTCACAATGTCGCCGACGATGCTTTGAATGTTCTGTCCCATCCTGGCATCCACGAAAGGCACTGCATCGTTGTCGGTATTGAGGATGAAGGCAAAGCCTAAGTCGCTGCCCACTTTGTGGAGAACCGTCGAAAGCTTACTACGCAAAGGAAGATAGGCATTGCGCTCTGCCTCCTGAAGCAAACGGTGAGATTCCTCGCGAAACTTGATGTTCTTCTCCATCATGTCCTGAAGCTCTGCCTGGCGCTTCTGGAAGATAGATGGTGCAAAGTCACGCTGCCCTTCGAGAAACTCCTCATACTTCTTATTGAACTCGTCTTCCGAGCGCTTCATCTCGGCATCGTACTTTGCCTTCAGCGAAGCAAGATTCTTTTGCACCTGCGCGTACTCTGGCATAGACTTCAAGGCCTCATCAAAGCTGAGTACACCAAACCTCAGCTGCTGTAAGGGCTGCTGAGGAGCCTGGCTGACATCCTGAGCATGAGAAAACAAAGGGATGAGGATTGAAACAAGCAAGAACACCAACTTCTTCATAGTTCCACCGTATTAATGTTAATAAAAAAACAAGAGGGCAAGCTCTACTTGGCATGCCCTCAAAAATGGTTCAACTGAAATTACTTTATCTTCAGGACCTCAGCCTTGCACAGCTCAGTGACGTCGGTGCAGAGCGTGGCGCTGATGTAAGGCATGGAGCCTTTCATCATGATGCAAGCAAAGTTGCCAGCCTTACCAACATTGTTGATGGCCTGCACTACCTTGGCCTGGATAGGCTGAATCTTCTCCTGCTCAGCCTTCTGCATCTCCTGACTCTTCTGCTGCACCGTCTGCTGATACTTCTGGCTCAGGTCGTTGAGCTCCTTCTCCTTAGCCTCCTTCTGGGTGGCATTCATCGTGGAAGCACTCTTCTGATACTCATCGTATTTGCGCTGTATCTCGTCCTGCATACTCTTCAGGTCGTTCTGGGTCTGAGTCTGCATGGCCTTGAGGTCACCCTCAGCCTTAGCATACTCGGGGAGAGCCTGACCGACTGCATCATAGTCGACGACGCCGATTTTCTGTGCGAACACTGTCATTGGTGCAATGAGCATCAAAACTAACAATAGCTTTTTCATTTCTTCTTACGCTGTTATTTGATTGTTATTACTAATTGTCAAAGCGCTGCAAATATACAACAATTAAGATGACCCGACGAGGAATCACCGTTAATATTTATTTATATGCACTATTTAGCGACCGAATAGCCGAGTTTCTGAAGTACCTCATTGCTGATGTCGATCTTTGGTGAGCCAAAGATGATACCAGCATTGGAAGCACGGTCGAGTACGAGGCTATAGCCTCTGAGCTCGGAGATATCCTTCACCGCATTATAGATTTCTTCCTGGATGGGACCGATGAGACTTTCACGCTTCTTGAAGAGCTCACCTTCAGGGCCGAAGTACTTTTTCTTCAGATCGGAGGCATCCTTCTCCTTCTTCATTATCTCCTCCTGCTTGGCTTTTTTCTGTTCTTGCGACAGAAACACCAGCTCGTTCTGATAGTTCTTGTACATCGTGGCAGCCTCCGTGTTGAGCGCCTCAACCTCAGCCTGCCACTTCTTGCTCACCTGATTAAGCTGCTCGTTGGCCCGCTCATAGGCAGGCACATTCTTAAGGATATATTCCATATCAACAAGAGCATACTTCTGTGCAGAAGCTACACTGGGGAGCAGGGTCAATAGGCCGACCAGCAGCAAGGCTTTGCATGCTTTGCGCATACCGCCTACAGATATAATCCTAATTGTTTTCATTATCGTATCCTCCTAAATAATTATCTGATATTAAGAACGACTAAGCGCCCTTGATGTTACAGCGGAGTGGCAATAAATTACCACTCCGAAGTCGCTTGTTAGAACTCTTGTCCGAGAATGAAGTGGAACTGACTTCCACCCTTGGAGCCAAAGACCTTGTCGAAACCGTAAGCCCAGTCGATACCCATGAGTCCGACCATGGGGAGAAAGATGCGCACACCCACACCTGCCGAGCGCTTCATGTCGAAGGGATTGAAATCCTTGGTTTCGGTCCAAGCGTTACCAGCCTCGACGAAAGTAAGACCGTAGATGGTCGTATTGCCGAGCAGGAATGGATAACGAAGCTCCAGCGACAGACGGTCGTAGGCATAGCCCTCAGCACCATAAGGAGTGAGCGATCCGTTCTCATAACCGCGCAGACCGATGGTCTCTTCAGCATATCCTGTAGAGTAGCCGCTCATGCCGTCACCACCCATATAATAGGTCTCGAAGGGACTCTTCTTGTACTTGTTGTAACTGCCAAGAAGTCCAAACTCCACTCTCGACATGAGTACGAAGCACTTCTGTCCACCCGAAAGAGCTGTGAAGGTGCGAGCCTTGAACTTCCACTTGTTATACTCCACCCAACGGTATTTCTCCTGCTGCTCTGCGTTGTAAGTAGCCGAACGAGGATTGAGGGCTAAGTTCTTGTAGTCCTTGTGGTCCCAGGCACTCCATGGCGGAGTGAGAGTAACCGAGGCCGAGAACTCGGAGCCACGACGGGGATAGAGCTGGTTGTCGGTGGAAGCACGATTGATGGAGATTCCTAAGTTGAGGTTGTTCGACGCGCCGTTAGTCATAAGGAAGTACTGCCAGTTCTTAAGCATATAGCGGGTGTAAGAGAGCTGGAGGGAGAGCGTGAAATAATCATCGGGCCAACGCAGACGCTTACCCCAACCCAAACTGACTCCAAACATCTTGATATACTTGTCGGGGTCGTAATAGTTCTCGTAGTTGTTATATGCATAGTTACCATAACCGTACATGTAGTTATAGTAGTTATTCATCCAACCACTGTTATAGAACGTACTCGACACATCGCTCTGCTTGCTGTAGTACACGCCGACACTGAACTGAATGGGGCGCTTTCCGCCAAACCAGTTGGTGGAGTAGCTGGCATTATAGCTCTGATAGTAGGTACCATTGGTCTGCACACCGAGACTCAACTGCTCGCCATCGCCTATCGGCATGATGCCGCGACGCTCACTGTTCTTATTGAAGAGGTTGCGCATGGAGAAGTTGTTAAGCTTCAGACCCACACGGCCAATAACACCCGTCTGTCCCCAACCGAGTGAGAACTCCACCTGGTCATTGGACTTCTGCACCAGATTATAGTTGATGTCCACGGTAGTACCGTCCTCATAGTTAGGCAACACCTTCGGGTCGATCTTCTCGGCATCGAAATGGCCCATGGAGGCAAGCTCTCGAACAGAACGCTGAAGAGACTCCTTAGAGAACAAGTCACCAGGCTTGGTACGAAGTTCACGGCGGATGACATTGTCATACAGTCGGTCGTTACCATTAATGCGCACATGACTGAGGTGGGCCTGATGGTTCTCCGTGATGCGCATCTCGAGGTCGATACTGTCGCCGACGATATTGACTTCGGTAGGCTCAAGATTATAGAAGAGGTAACCGTTATTCCAGTAGAGGTTGCCCACAGCATCGTCATCGGAAGTGAGTCGCTTGTTGAGCAGCTTCTGATTGTAAACGTCACCCTTCTTCATACCAAGCACCGCACTGAGATAGTCGGTCGTGTAGACCGTGTTGCCCACCCAGGTGATATTACGCAGATAGTACTTCTTACCTTCAGACACCTTCAGGTAGATATCCACATGCTTGGCATCATAGTTATAGACACTATCCTTGAGAATCACTGCATCACGATAACCATACTCATTGTATTTCTCAATGAGGTTTTCCTTATCCTTCTTCCAGCGGTCGGGCGTGAACTTCTTCGACTTGAGGAACGTAGAGAGTTTACCGGCCTCATGGGTCTTCTTGAAAGCGCCCTTACGGAAAAGTCCACCTTTTATCTTCAAATCGGAGAGCTCATCATTGCCGTCAATGATGATACTGTGCACGCGCTTCTTCTCCTTCTTGTCGATGACCACATCAAGAATTACCTGATTCTTCTGTGTCACATCAGGACGCTGGTTGATTTCGATATCGGCATCCTTGAAGCCCTTCTCGTCGAAATACTTCTTTGCCAGAATCTTGGCACGGCTAAGGCCATTGATTGTCACCTGAGAGCCGGGGACGAGTCCGAGCTTATTCTGCATGTCCTCGCGCTCCGATTTCTTCACTCCTATGAAGTTGATCTGAGAGACACGGGGATTGGTCTTGAGGTAGAAATGAAGATATATCTTATCGCCTACAAGCGAGTCAGCAGCAATGGTGACGTCGGAAAACATGCCATGCTTCCAATAACGTTTCACTGCTTCCGTGATGTCATTGCCCGGCACGGTCACAGTCTGCCCCACTGCGAGCCCCGAGATACCTGTTAGCATGTAATCCTCATAACCTTCCACTCCCGACACATTGATTCCTCCAATGACACATGTACGAGGTGTACCGGCATAAGAGATGTCGGGGTGCACTATCTTGTCCTGAGCACTGGCCGCGATGCCACATAGCAAGATGGCAATGATCACAACCAACTTCTTCATATCTATCATATCCAATCGATTATTCCTTTATTTATGTTCGCTCACGCTTTATCCCGGGCATTCATTTCCTGCTCTATCTGTTGCTCGGTCTTACCAAAGCGACGCTGACGATGCTGGAAGCTGTAAATGGCCTTGCGAAGGTCGGCTTCACCGAAATCAGGCCAATAGGTGTCACAGAAATAGAGCTCACTATAGGCAATCTGCCACAACAGATAATTGCTCACCCTGAGCTCTCCACCCGTGCGGATGAGAAGATCGGGGTCAGGCATGAAGTGTGTCTCAAGATGCTGGCTCACCAGTTCCTCCGTGATGTCTGCCGGTTCGAGGACTACACCCTTATGACGGCTCTCAGTGAGAATATCGCCAAAGGCTTTGGTAATTTCCCATCGTGAGGAATAGCTGAGGGCCACAACCATGGTCATAGTTGCGTTCTGGCGCGTATGCTCCTCAGTCTCACGAAGCTTCTTCTGAACGTTTTCGGGCAACCGGCTCAAATCGCCGATAACTCGGAAGCGCACGTCATTCTTCATGAATATCTCATCCTCCAAGGAGGACAACACCAGCCCCATGAGAGCGGAGATTTCATCGGCAGGCCGATTCCAGTTTTCAGTAGAAAAGGTGTATAGAGTCAGGTACTTTACGCCCAAGCGCGTACATTCGGAAGTAATACGCCTAACAGCCTCGACCCCCTCCTGGTGACCGAAGCTGCGCGGCTTCCCCCTCTCTGCTGCCCACCGGCCATTACCATCCATGATAATGGCTATGTGCTGTGGGATGCGAGTCATGTCTAATTCTATGTTACTCATCTCTATTATGACAGGTACGGCACTTGGCCATGAAACTATAAGTGAGCGTCAACTGTAGGGCCGTGTAGCAGTCGGTATTCTTGAAGAGGCCACTGCTTTTCACATAATAAGGGTCCTTTACGCCGTCAAGTTTATCACTGAGGGAAAAATGCGCAGTCCACTCCAGACCGACATTCAGACGTGCTCCCACCTTATATTTAATACCTACCCCCAACGGGACATTTGCAGTAAACACATTATTTCCACCACTCGTTACATAAGTGACACCCAAGCCTCCGGCAACAAAAGGAGTCAGCCTGCGAGCGCCCCGGTAATCGCGTCCCGTGCCATATGGCCAAAAGTTGTATTCAAAGACGGTGCTCACATCGACGAGCGTATTATTGAATTCGTAGGGACTATTTTGGTAGTCGGGATAATAGGTATCCACATCAGCCGAAGATCCTTTAAGCTTACCATAGCTGCCCGAGACTTTTAAGCCGGTATAAGGATTAAAGTTATATCTCCACAGTAAGGAAGCCATAGGTTGCATGTTATGCGTGATATTCCCATTGAAGTCACCTTCATAGCTCACCATTCCCACTCCCGCGCCAAACTCCATGCGGTATTCCACATCATCCTGAGCTATCAGCTGCAACTGG
This sequence comes from uncultured Prevotella sp., assembly GCA_900318855.1. Classification (GTDB taxonomy): domain Bacteria; phylum Bacteroidota; class Bacteroidia; order Bacteroidales; family Bacteroidaceae; genus Prevotella. Next base: position 2,324 of record ONMG01000082.1, on the reverse strand, counting down.
GACATGAAAAGAATTAAGAGCATCAAGGCTTTTCTCATGCGCCGAGCCTAATCGTTATAATACTTTTTCACCTTGGCCCAGCCGAGACGGTTAAGCCGTCCTCTCCACACCTGTCCCGTGTCACCGGCAAAGATCCAGATGAAGTTATTCTTATCGGAAACGACAGCGAAACAGGACTTGCTACCACTGAAAGCTGCCGGCAATGTATAGAGCGTACTCTTCTTCCAGGTCAGCCCCTTGTCATAGGTCTGATAGAAGGCTGTCAAAGCATCGTTACTGTTGGCACCTAATCCTTCACCTCCAATGGCGAGAATACTCCCATCATAGGCAAAGAGCTGAAGGTTTGCCATACGGGGGAGTACATAGCGCTGGTTCGACTGCGCATAAGCCCAGGGGTCGGACGACGAGCCTACGGAATATTCATCAACTTTCTGCCAAACGACATCGCAGGTGTCAGCAGGGGCTTCTGCCAATCCACGACTTCCTGCCAATAGCAGCATATCGGTAGAATCATTGACCAAAGCAGGCAGAGAGGCACTCGCATAGTCCTGTGAGGGAAGCATATCGGCACTTCCGTCCAGCCGCTGGGACTGCCAGGAAGAACCATTGAAAAGAAGCATTTCACCTTTTTCCGTAATAGCATAGACACCGCTGCCACTACCGGCCACCAACCGCTTGGCTGAGCCTGCGGCAAACTCCTTGAGTCCATCTGTATGGACAGCATAGAGCTTGGAGCCACTGAGCACATAGGGTACATCACGACTCACCGATACATTTTTCCACGCATCTGCACTAAACGATGTACTCAGAGCTGTCCAGGAATTACCGTCGGTAAGACTGGTATAATAAGCACGTGTAGAGGTTCCATCACTACCGAAGAGCCAAATACGCTCGGAAGTAGATACGGCCTTCACTGACTTAAAGGCTGCTAACGATGCATTATCAGCCATACGAGTCCAAACGAAGCTATTGCTATCTTCCTGATGTACGTTCACACGAACACTGTATTTGGTATAGGCCGACGCATTGCTATTGTAGACTACTATCTTCCTTGGCACCGAGAAATCCAAGGAATCAGTACTGGTATAGTAAGACAAGGAGTCACTCGTAAGGCTCTGTATAGCAATATATCCGCCATTCTTGGCACCGATGGTGCATATCAGATGCTTGGCATCAGACCCCATAGGAAGCGAATCCACATTATAGACCTCATGCTTCAGCTGGTCAATGTTGAACTTATAGTGGCTGCCCGTAACCTTCACGACATAGGTGCTGTCAGTTCCTGTCGACGACTGGGTATGGACATACTGATTCACTGTACCCAAAGAAAAACTGGTCAGCGCAGCATCATAGTAGTATTCGAGCTCATCGTCACTACTGCCTAAGCACGAAGACGCGAATACGAGGATCGAGCAAAGAGCAATATATGATAAACACTTCTTATTCATTGATAGTTCTTTCTGTTTTGTTCCCTATTTCGAAGCAAAGGCACTACGAGGAGTCCTATTTCAAGTTTTTGGTTGCAAATTTACTGAGAATTCCTCAAACGAGGTACTTTTTCTACCTTTTATTATCTAAAATAATGATATTAAGGTCTTTTTTAAAGTTTGTTTAGTCTGCCGATATCAATAGTCTACAACCTACAACAGGCAATATCGGGGTGATCCGCAAAGGGTTAGGATGGAAAAGAGATGGAATAGAAATGCCTGATAGCATTTCTCTTCAGCAAAAGCGCCTATCCTCTATCCAAAGGCACTTTTAGCAGAAACTTAAAGGAGGCAAGCCTCACTGCAATACTAAGGGTGATAAGACTCCACAAGAGACTTACAGCCCTACTTCAAGTGTGTATGGGCCAAAGTAAAGATACTGCACAGTATAAGCAGCAAGACCAAAACGATCTCCGCGCCAAAATCAATATCTGGAAACATATAACTATCGGTTTATCAACACCTTTAAGCAAGTACAGACTTACAATAATGACTGCACCACAAAAGCGGGCGCAAAGGTAACCATTTGCGAAGACACTGGCGAGTAAAGACGGAGGCTTCTTGGTGTTGATGTCGTTTTATTGACTTGCATCAAACAAAGGCAAAAGTATCTCAGTACGGACTCCCCTACTCCCTGCCATTACTGGCAACGACTTGTCGTTCGCTTCGCTTGGCGGAAATACCCGCGACTGGATTTGAACCAGTTAGGTTAGTTCATGCCTGACACACATTTAAAAAGCCCACTTTGGCAATGGACCAAAGTGGGCTTATATTAACCTTGAATAAGTTCAATTAGAGCTGAGGACCAGCGGCTACAAGAGCCTTACCAGCCTCGTT
>ONMG01000031.1 GCA_900318855.1 uncultured Prevotella sp. | reverse complement strand
TCATTGACGTCGGAGCCGTTGCTCTTCACTAAGAGCCAGTAGGTGGCATTGGTGTTGCCGGCAAACTCGAAGGGCAGATTTATGCTTCCACTTACAGGCAGCGTGACCGTGGTGGAGGAAAGGACGGAACCATACAGATAGCCGTCTCCACCATCATGATACATGTACACATCTATCTTCCCCGAATAGGGCACAGTGGTGCTGCCGTTGCTCAGCATGATATTGCCCGCCACACGGTTGCCATAGACGGTTCTGTTACCTATTGTCACGGTGGGATCGGACTGATTGTTGACGATCACACCGTTGAATATGACCGAGTTACCGACAGAACCCGGGCCAATCTCGAAGGAGGTCTGCCCTATCACGTTGGTTCCTTTGTCATCGGTTGTAGCCCAGACATAGAGGGTGCCGGCCGAAGAGGGGGTATAGGGGGTCTGGAACACATGCGACTGCCCCACGGCCAAAGGACAACCTGCACTGGTGATGCCTTTGCGCGAATAGTCGGCGGTGCCCACATCCGACAGGCTGTCGGAAGCAAAGAGATAAAAGTTGCCGTTATACTCATCGCCTCTATTCACCACGGTGGTTAAAAGGGTATGGGCACTCCCGGCAATCTTCAGTCCTTCCAACTCGAAGGTAGCACCGAGATTCAGAGTGCGCTGATGTACGGAGATGGTGTAAACGCCGTCCTTCACCTCCACGAGGAAGTACAGTTCCGGATCGCTCACCGAGCAATGCCATTCTTCCTCTCCGCTCACCCTGGAGATGGGCACGATGTGGTAGATGCCGTCAGCGAGGTCACCAAAAGTCATTCCTACGCGGGGATAGCCCACATAATTGTCTAAAGACTGGGTCTGATAGGCTGTTCTGCAGTCGGTGAGGCTGCCGTCAGCGGTACGGATGGCGAGACCAATGTCGAAGACACGTGTTTGTCCGGTCACATTCCAGAAATCACAGCAGAAGGTGTCGCCATCTACCGAGAGCGAGTTGGTAGTCATAGTGACCGGGGCGGGCTGACTTTTGCCGTCGGGTCGCTGCACACCGATGAGTGCGGTCTGTCCCATGGAATAGCCATCGTTGGTGGAGCTGGCCCCAATCCCCGTGTTGCTGCCGGGATTGAGCACCGACAGTGCGAAATAGCCGTCGCAATAGCCGCCCCATCCCCAGTTGACGTGGAAGAGGTCCTCACCGTCGTAGCCGTCGATGACAAACTCGTGGGCGCCTCCCGTGGAAGCTCCGGAATAGCAGACGGGGCGGTTGTTGACCAACTCGTTGTACATCGTTGTGTTCCAGTCGGAGATGGAGTAGGCTGAACGATAGATGATATGCAAGTCCTCATCGTAGCCAAAGTATTTGATGAGCGCCGGGACAAGGGCTTCGGAAAGGGCTCCCGACGTAGCACCATAGCCCATCTTCACCGACTGTCCGCAGAGAAGCATCAGCTGTGAAACGGCATTCTTCTGAGCTTCGGTGGAACGGGAATCGTAGACGTCGGACATATTCTCCCAGTCGATGACGGTGCCCGACGCTATGGGCTCGAGGCTGACGGTGCGCGTGCTGTCAGGAGTGGGATAACGATTGCTGTGAGCGGGTATTTCGGCAATGGTGCGATCGGGATAACGGTGATAGGCCATCACCTGAGCCATGGCGGTGGCCACACAGCCTGTGACGCTCTGCCCCGCGTTACCATTTGAGTCAAAGTAAATAGGACATTGCTGATTGTAAGGGTCGCCCTGGTTCCATCGCGTATTGACCATAGGTGCTATGGGGTGGCGGGCCATTTGTACGGCACCCGCGGCCGGGGCTTTCTGCACCACGCTGACCTTGTTATCATCGAGCCAGGCTATCTGGTCGGCATAGCCCTTGAGCCAGGCTACCACATTGGAGGGCAGACGCGACTCATCGAGACTGCCCTGGGTGGAATAACCGAGCACCGTGGCAGTACGGTCATCGCCGGAGATGATAACGAAACCACCGCCCTCGTTGTTGAAAACATAATAGGAGGCAGCTGTAGCAGCCGCGCCCTTGCTCATTCGTGGCGCCCGGAAACTGCTTGAGGCGTTCCGCAGGGCAACGCCATGCTGCTGCATGAACTGTCGGGCTTGCTTCAAGGCTGCCGAACGGCTAACGGGGGCCGCAGTGGCAAGAATGGCCACAAACAGTGAGAGTAGCACAAAAATCTTTCTCATATGCTTATTATAAGTTAGTAGTTCATCGCAAAGCATCATCCTGGTCAGCCAAGTCCAACAAACTTCCTCCTTGGCATTGCCGACGCTTGGAGGACGCTGCCCATTGCCTTGAGCCATACGGTCATCAAGGCAGAAAAGATTGGCCTGCATACAGGGCGGAAGGTAATTCTTACTCATAACGATTTTAGATGATGTCGCGAAAACAGCCTCAAAGTTAATTATAATAATTTCAAAATCAAAAGAAATGAATCAAAAAGACGCTGTAATGAGGGTCGATTGCCCCTGTCTTCGTTATTGGGACACCCAAATCAGATATATTATGGGTCACAGGATATTCCTTGTGGGTTAGTTAATCGCTATCCAAGCAC
>ONMG01000037.1 GCA_900318855.1 uncultured Prevotella sp. | reverse complement strand
GGGAGCGGAAGCCTGCCTATGATTTTCTTCACTTCTATTGCAAGTGCTGTTACTCTCTGATAATATATTCGAATTGGGTGACGCAATGACGAAAACAGGAAAATATCCCGAGGATAGCCCTGGGATTTTTTGTATGCTTACAAGACGGCCGAAATTGGATGGATAGGCTACAAAAGAGCGACGAAGTCAAGTACTGAAATGGTCTGCTGCCGCCACTATACAGCGAAGCCCGCTGTCCATGCACGGGCTATGGCAGCGGGCTCCGAAAGAGAGTGAGGGCGGACGGACTAATACTCGTCCCAGCTCTTGATGTCAAGATCGTCGGGCTTCACCGAACAGAAAGCAGTGATGAAGGCACTGGCCAAGCGACTATTGGTGATAAGCGGAATATTCAAATCGATGGCCGAGCGGCGAATCTTGTAGCCATTGGTAAGCTCACGCGGCGTAAGATCCTTCGGGATGTTGACCACCATATCGATTTTGTGTTCGTGCATCAGGGTGAGCGCCTGCGGCTCCTTGCCCTCGTCTGAGGCCAGAAGACACGTGTGTTCTGCACCCCATTAGCAGTCAGATAATCGGATGTGCCACCTGTAGCAAAGAGCTCGTAGCCATGACTGCTCAGCATCTTTGCCGCATCCAGCATCTCTGCCTTCTGCTTGGCTCCACCAGTAGAGAGGAGCACCGTGTGCTTAGGTATGCGCTGTCCCACGGCGAGCATGGCCTTGAGCAAAGCCTGGTTGGTGGTGTCGCCGAGGCATCCCACCTCACCCGTAGAACTCATGTCGACTCCCAGCACAGGGTCGGCTTTTTGCAGGCGGTTGAAACTGAACTGCGAGGCTTTGATACCCACATAGTCGAGATCGAAGAGGTTCTTGTTCGGCTTCTCCACCGGCACACCGAGCATGACCTTAGTGGCGAGGTCGATAAGATTGAGCTTCAGCACCTTGCTCACGAACGGGAAGCTGCGTGAGGAGCGCAGGTTGCATTCGATAACAAGGATGTCGTTCTCGCGCGCCATGTACTGTATATTGAAGGGACCGTTGATATGCAGTGCCTCTGCAATCTTTCGGCTGATGCGCTTGATGCGCCGCACCGTCTCCACATAGAGCTTCTGAGGCGGGAAGAGCAGTGTGGCATCGCCCGAGTGGACACCGGCAAACTCGATGTGCTCGCTGATGGCGTAGGCCAACACCTCGCCATGACGGGCTACAGCATCGAAATCAATCTCCTTGGCATGTTCAATGAACTTGCTCACCACAACAGGATGGTCCTCGCTGACATTGGCTGCCAGCTTGAGGAAGCGCTCAAGCTCCTCCTTATTGGAACAGACATTCATGGCCGCACCCGAAAGCACATAACTGGGCCGCACCAACACCGGGAAGCCGACACGGTTGACGAAGGCATCAATGTCCTCCTTGCTGGTCAGTGCGCTCCACTCGGGCTGATTGATACCCAACTGATTGAGCATCTCCGAGAACTTGGCCCGGTCCTCTGCATGGTCGATATCCTTGGCAGCCGTACCGAGGATGGGCACATTGGCAGCATCGAGATACATGGCGAGGTTATTGGGAATCTGACCGCCCGTGGAGATGATGACTCCGTGGGGATTCTCAAGCTCGATGATATCCATGACACGCTCGAAGGTGAGCTCGTCGAAGTAGAGACGGTCGCACATATCGTAATCGGTCGACACGGTCTCGGGGTTATAGTTGATCATCACCGACCGGAAGCCCTGCCGACGGATGGTGTTAAGGGCCTGCACGCCACACCAGTCGAACTCCACGGAACTGCCTATACGGTAGGCTCCCGAACCGAGCACAATGATAGAACGTTTGTCGTTGTCGAAGCTGATATCGCTCTTCACGCCGGCATAGGTGACATAGAGATAGTTGGTCTGTGCCGGATACTCAGCGGCGAGCGTGTCGATTTGCTTCACCACGGGCAGGATGCCGTAGCTCTTGCGCAGGCGGCGCACTACGAGCAGCGCTTGGTGCATGTTGCCCAAATCCTTCTCGAGTCCGACGGCACGCGCCACCTGGAAATCGGTAAAACCGTAGACCTTGGCTGTGCGCAGCAGGTCGGCTCCCAAGGTATTAATGTTGCACTTCTTTAGTTCCTCATCAATGTCGATGATATGCTTCAACTTATAGAGGAACCACCGGTCGATCTTCGTGAGCTCATATATCTGGTCAATGGTATAGCCACGGTGCATCGCCTTGGAGATGACGAAGATGCGCTTATCAGTGGGTTCGCGGAGCGCCTCGTCGATATCGGGAATCTGCAATTCCTTGTTCTCCACGAAGCCGTGCATCCCCTGTCCTATCATTCGCAGTCCTTTCTGTATGGCCTCCTCGAAGTTACGTCCTATAGCCATTACCTCACCCACACTCTTCATGCTGGAGCCCAGCTCGCGGTCAACCCCGCGGAACTTGCTCAAATCCCAACGGGGAATCTTGCAGACTACATAATCGAGGGCCGGCTCGAAGAATGCACTCGTAGTCTTGGTGACCGAGTTCTTCAGTTCGAAAAGACCATAGCCCAAGCCGAGCTTGGCTGCCACAAAGGCCAATGGATAACCGGTGGCCTTGCTGGCCAGTGCCGACGACCGGCTGAGCCGGGCATTCACCTCAATGACACGATAATCCTCGCTTTGCGGGTCGAAGGCATATTGCACATTACACTCACCGACAATGCCAATATGGCGAATAATCTTGATGGAGAGCGCACGCAGCTTATGATATTCACTGTTGGAGAGCGTCTGCGAGGGAGCGATGACTATCGACTCTCCGGTATGGATGCCAAGAGGATCGAAGTTCTCCATATTGCACACCGTAATGCAGTTGTCATAGCGGTCGCGCACCACCTCGTACTCGATTTCCTTCCATCCCTTCAGGCTCTTCTCCACCAGGACCTGGGGCGAGAACGAGAAAGCCTTCTCAGCCAGACGGTTGAGTTCATCCTCATTGTCAGCGAAGCCACTGCCCAGGCCACCTAAGGCATAAGCGGCCCGGATGATGACCGGATAGCCCAAATCGGCTGCCGCCTTGCGTGCCTGCTCGATATTCTCGCAAGCCTCACTGGAAATGGTCTTCACATTAATCTCCTTGAGCTGCTCGACGAACAGTTCCCGGTCCTCGGTATTCATAATGGCCTGAACCGGAGTGCCCAGCACCCGAACATTATACTTTGCGAGTATGCCCTTCTCAAAGAGCTCAACACCACAATTGAGTGCCGTCTGACCGCCGAAGGAAAGGAGGATACCATCGGGCTGCTCCTTCTTGATGACCTGCTCGACGAAATAAGGCTGCACGGGCAGGAAATAGATTTTGTCGGCTACACCCTCCGAGGTCTGCACCGTGGCGATATTGGGATTGATGAGCACCGTCTCGATGTTCTCCTCACGCAATGCCTTCAGGGCTTGGGAACCCGAGTAATCGAATTCACCCGCCTCGCCAATCTTCAGGGCACCGGAACCCAAAAGGAGAACTTTTTTTATTGTGTTGTCTTTCATCTGCCTAAGCTTTAAGTGTTTCTACGAACTTATCGAACATGAACTCTGTGTCAACAGGGCCACTGCAGGCCTCTGGATGGAATTGGGATGAGAACCAAGGATTGGTCTTGTGGCGGATTCCCTCATTGGAACCGTCGTTCATATTGACAAAGAGTTCCTCCCAATCGGTGCCAAGGGAATGGGCATCCACGGCATAGCCATGATTTTGGGAGGTGATATAGCATTTATCGGTACCCACGAGTCGGACGGGCTGATTGTGTGAGCGATGGCCATACTTGAGCTTATAGATGGTAGCACCGGCCGCCTTGCCCAAGAGCTGGTTGCCCATACAGATACCGCAGACAGGCTTCCGGCTCATAGAAAGCTGCTTACGAATCACCTTCACGGCATCCTCGCAGGTGTCTGGGTCGCCGGGGCCATTGGCCAGGAAAAGTCCGTCGAAGTCCATATCGGTATAGTCATAGTTCCATGGCACACGGATGACCTCGACTCCGCGTCGGATGAGGCAGCGAATGATGTTAGCCTTGACACCGCAGTCTACCAGGACAACCTTCTTGCCTGCACCCTCGTTGTAGCGGATGACTTGCTTGCAACTCACCTTGTCGACGAAGTTGACCCCCTCATAGTCGGCCTCCGGCACATTGTCCGGTTCATCGTCGAATAGAATCTTTCCCATCATCACACCGTGAGAGCGAAGCACTTTGGTGAGCTCGCGCGTGTCGATGCCGGTGATGCCAGGCACCTTTTCGCGCTTGAGCCACGAAGCCAGACTCTCGACAGCGTTCCAGTGGCTGTAGGCCTCACTATAATCAGCGACGATGATAGCCGATGCATATATACGATCGCTCTCCATATAATCCGGGAGGCCATCGGCATTGAACGTGAAGGGCGGCACCCCATAGTTCCCCACAAGAGGGAAGGTGAACGTCATCAGCTGTCCGGCATAACTCGGATCGGTGAGGCTCTCAGGATAACCCATCATGGCCGTATTGAAGACCACTTCGCCCGCCACAGCCTTCTCGAATCCAAAGGACTTTCCATGGAATTCTGTTCCATCGGAAAGTACAAGTGTTACATTTCTCATTAGACTTATAAGCGATTATTTAAGACTAAAACTTCTCTTCATACTGATAGACCTTCTCAATGTAGTTGATGAAAGCCTCGTTGCACATACGCGTTCCACCCGGTGTCGGATAGTGGCCCGTGAAGTACCAGTCGCCATGATGATGGGGAATGGCCGTCCGGAGACCGTCGAGCGACTGGAATACAATCTCGACGGGTGTCGTCATACCTTCCGGCCGCAGCATCTCCACAATCTTACGATTGATTTCGTCAACAGTGAACGGTTCATAGATGGCCCGCACGCAATTTTCCATCTCCTGCTTCGGCTTATTCAGCTCCTGCTTGCAACGCCGGTAGGTTTCTTCAATCAGCGAATACATGTTGCGCTCCTTGATGAGCTCAATCGTTGCACGGAACACACAGAATTCCTCAAGCCGCGCCATATCGATACCGTAGTAGTCGGGATAGCGAATCTGAGGGGCACTGCTCACGACAACAATCTTCTTCGGATGCAAGCGGTCAAGGATACGGAGGATGCTCTCTTTAAGGGTGGTGCCACGAACGATGCTGTCGTCGATGATAACCAAATTATCCTCATAGGGAGTAACGCTCTCGTAAGTGACATCATACACATGAGAGGCCAGGTCGTTACGGGAATTGCCCTCTGTGATGAAAGTGCGGAGCTTGATGTCCTTCCAGGCCACCTTCTCGCTTCGGATATAGGTGTGGATAATCTTTTCCAGTTCTTCGTGCGTAGGCTTATGGTCAAACTGGTCCAGCTGCTGAACCTTCAGGTCATTAATATAATGCTTGAAGCCATGCAACATTCCATAGAAGGCCACTTCGGCAGTATTGGGTATAAAGGAGAACACGGTATGGTCCAAATCCTTGTCCACAGCTTTTAAGATGGGCTGTACGAGCTGCTCACCCAATTTCTTGCGCTCCTTATAGATATCCCGGTCGGAGCCCCGGCTGAAATAGATCCGCTCGAAAGAGCAGGCACTGTCGCCGCGCGGAGCAATGATTCGCTGAATAGTGCATTCACCATTCTTCTTCACCAATAGCGCATCACCATACCCCAACTCCTTGATGTCATCACACTCCAGGTCAAAGGTGGTTTGCAGAACAGGGCGTTCACTGGCCAGCACCACCACCTCATCGTTCTTATAATAGAATGCGGGCCGGATGCCCCAAGGGTCACGCATGGCGAACACCTCGCCGGAACCCGTCAAGCCACATACTACGTAGCCCCCATCGAAGTCGGTCATAGTGGTCTTCAGCACATTGGCCATCTCCACGTGGTCCTCAATATAACGCGTGATGTCGGTATTCTCCAGCCCTTGAGCCTTAGCTTCCACAAAATTGCGCTCCACCTCACGATCCAGGCGATGCCCCATATATTCCAGCATGATATAGCTGTCGCTATAGATTCTCGGGCACTGGCCTTGCTGGATGAGCTTCTGGAATATCTCATCGATATTGGTCATATTGAAGTTACCGCAGAGGCACAGGTTCTTAGCCTTCCAGTTATTGCGCCGCAAGAAGGGATGTACATAAGAGAGACCGCGCTTTCCCGTTGTCGAGTAGCGCAGGTGCCCCATATAGAGCTGACCTGCATAGGGGAGGTGCTGCTGGGCATAGGTGGCATCGAAAAGATTCTCCGTCTTCACACCGGCTAACGACCGGCGCACCGTACCGAAAATCTCAGTGATAGCATCCTTTCCCTCAGCCCTCTCACGGAACATGTACTCGTTTCCAGGTTCGGAGCCCAGTTTCACACAAGCCATACCGGCACCTTCCTGGCCTCGGTTATGCTCCTTTTCCATCATCAGGTAGAGCTTGTTGAGACCATACATCCAAGTGCCGTACTTGCGCTGATAATACTCAAGTGGCTTCAAAAGGCGTATGAGCGCTACGCCGCAATCCTCGTGAATAGTTTCTTCCATATATAAAAAAGAAAGATTGGAATATTAAGAAGTGACCTTGACGAGGCTATAGTTCTTAAAGTTCCAATCCTTATCTGTACATTAAAAGTATTTTTATCTCAAGATGTTAACGACCAATGATGCTATCGAAGTTATGATACCGACCACGGAGAACCAAAGCGTAGTGGACTGTCCTATCGTTGAATTCTTGGCCTTTACCTTATTGGGCTCCACGTAGATAATGTCATTCTGTTGGAGATAATAGTAAGGGGATGTTATGAGATGTGCATCGTTGAGATTCAGCCTCACGGCATGCTTCTCGCCGGTGGCATCCTCACGAATCAGGAGCACATTGTCGCGCTTTCCGTAAATAGTTAGGTCGCCGGCCTGAGCCAGGGCCTCGATGATGCTCATTTTTTCGGTAGTGACGGGAATAACTCCAGGGCTTGCGACCTCACCACTGACGGTGACGCGATAGCTTGCCATGCGCACAGTAACAATGGGATTCTCGGTCTTGGCAAGATAAGCGGAAACCTTCTCGCGAATCAAATCTTGGCATTTATCCTTGGTGAGACCTGCGACATGAATCTTGCCAACAACAGGGAAGTCGATGTCACCATCGTTATTCACCAGGTAGGTTTGCAGGCTGCCACCTCCTGAGCTCAGCTGCCCAGTTGCCCCCACTGCGCCGCCTACAGCCAGATTGAAGGGAGCGGAAGCCGCGGGGTCGGTGGTATTGATCGTGATTGTCAGCATGTCCTTAGGCATGATGCGTGCATCATAAAGGCCGCGGGATGATGCAAGACTGATGGAATCAATATTCTGGAAATAAGCTACATGCTTAGCGCTGGAGCAGGAACCCAACAGAGTAATGACTACTGCCATGAGGGCGATAAAGGATAGTTTTCTCATCTGTTTATGACTACGTTCTATTGATGTGCAAAAATAGCTCTTATTTTTGGAATGCACAAATATTTAAGGCATTTATTCTGCATTGGGCGCACTTTCCGAATGTAGTTTCAAGTCACCTCAGAGCCACCTCACGGGTGCCAATTAATAAGAGAGGTACGCGCAAACATTATTATAACAGATATTCTGTACCAGCTTTCCCAAAAGCTCCTCGTTGTCGGGAATAGTTCCCTCCTCTACCCCATGACCAATCATATTGCAAAGGATACGACGGAAGTATTCGTGACGGGGATAAGAAATGAGTGCATGGGTATCGGTCATCATACCAATAAAGCGCGCAAAGGCCCCGTCGACACAGAGTGAGCGGAGGTGACGCTGAATGACATCGTACTGATTATGGAGCCACCATCCCAATCCGAATTGAATCTTGCCGGCACAGGTACCATCCTGGAAGTTGCCCAGCATCGTGGCTATCATCTCATTTGAATTAGGATTGATGGCAAAGAGAATCGTTCGGGTGAGCTTCCCCTCGGTGTTGAGTTCATTGAGAAAATGGCTCATGGCCAAAGCCGTGTTGAACTCGCCAATGGAGTCGTAGCTGATATTCGAGCCGAGACGATCGTACATCAGACTGTTATTGTCGCGGATGGCTCCACAATGATATTCTTGAGCCCAGCCAGCGTCAAAGTCCATTTCCGACATCCTCTTGAGGAAACAATGCTTGTACTGGTGCACCTCGAAGGTGCTGAGTGTCTGCCCGCGCAGCGCTTTTTCAAAGATGACTTCTATCTGGGAATCGGTAAAATGCTCATCATAGAACTCTTCTATATTGTGGTCGGCCAGTATGCAGTCATTGGCTGCGAAAAAGTCGTGCCGCTTCTGAAGCGCGCCCAGCAGGTCGTCAAAGCATTTCACTTCTACCCCCGCCACCTTGCCCAGCGTATGGACATAAGCCGCGAAATCAGCCTTCTCGATGTTCATGGCCCGGTCAGGACGCCACGTCGGCAGCATCCGGATGTCGTCACAGCTTTCCTTCATCATCCGATGCCAACGCAGATCGTCAATAGGGTCGTCCGTGGTACACAATGTCTTCACCCTGTAATGACGAAGCAGCCCTCTGGCTGAATACTCTGGCTGCTGAAGAAGCTCATTGCAGTGCTCGTAGATGTCGCGGGCATTATCCTTGTTGAGCAACTGCGTGATGCCAAAAGCCGAATAAAGCTCCAGATAAGTCATATGGAAGAGAGGAGTGCATATCGTGTAAGGCACAGTCTCAGCCCACTTCTCGAAACGTTCCCAGTCGGACACCTCATGACCGAAACAATATTTCTCCGCAACTCCATTGGTGCGCATGGCCCGCCGCTTATAAATGTCATCGTCTATCCATAGCTCTGTGAGATTGCTGAAATGCTTGTCGGTTGCCACGGCCTCGGGACTGACATGACAGTGATAATCGAATATAGGCATCTTAGCCGCGTAATTATTGTACAGGTTCTCAGCCACCGGGGAGTCGAGCATGAAATCCTTACCCATAAACTGCTTCATAGCGAATCGTATTTTTTACAGATGCAAACTTACATAAAAAAATCGGATTACAGAACCGGGAAGAGGAAGAAAATGCAGGAAGACATGAGAAGAAAGGCAGGAAGGCAAACCTAAAGAGCCGCCAACCCAATCGGCAAACAGCGAAGCTCATCACTCATTATCAGCGCCTACGAGGCAAAATGCAAGAAAAGAGAGAGCCTGAAATCAAAAAGATTCCGAAAGCGTTGCTGTACTCAAAAAAAATCAGTAGCTTTGCTCTCTGATAAGGAAATCCAAAAACCTACAAATAAATGAAAAAGATAGTCTTTATGCTCCTGCTCGCTGCTGCGGGCGCAACGGCACATGCCCAGGTAAAGCTGCCGGCATGGCTGAGCAACGTGAAACTTTCGGGCTACGGAATGACACGCTACCAGTACTCATCACAAGAAAACAAGAAATCGAACTCCTTCGACGTAAGGCTTGTCAGAATCGCTCTTGACGGCCGCATTCTCAACGACTTCTATTGGAAGATGCAATTTCAGCTCAACGGCAACACCTCAGAGTTAGGGTCATCGGCCCGCATTGTTGACCTCTTTGCAGAATGGCAGAAGTACGATTTCTTCAGAGTCAAGATTGGTCAGTTCAAGAACCCCTTCACTTTCGAGAATCCCATGCACCCCATTGACCAAGGCTTCATGAGCTACAGCCAGGTGGTGACCAAAGTGGCGGGCTTCAGCGACAGGGCTGGCACCCACGCCTCGAACGGACGCGATATCGGCCTCCAGTTCCAGGGCGACTTCCTCAAGAACCACGCCGGGCGCAATCTGCTGCACTATCAGATCGGCGTATTCAACGGACAAGGAATCAATGTGAGTGACGTCGACCAGCAAAAGAATGTCATCGGCGGCCTTTGGGTCATGCCCGTCAAGGGAATGCGTATAGGTGCCTTCGGCTGGACCGGCTCTTACGCCCGTAAAGGAACATGGAATGACGAAGTGAATCCACAGAGCGGAGAGAAAGAAACCAAAACGGGTACACGAAGCCTGCAGCAGCGCCGCTACGCTTTCTCGGGCGAATATGTCACCAACGACTGGACCTTCCGCACTGAGTATGCCCACATCACCGGTAAGGCCTTCGCAAAGACGCTCAGCAGCACAAGCTATGACCAAAAAGACCCGGCTTGGTGCAATCTGTCAAAGAATGGCGACCGTGCTGACGCCTACTATGCCATGGTCATTGCCCCTATCATAAAGAAGAAGTTCCATGCCAAAGCACGCTATGACCTCTATCGGGCCAACGGTCATTGGGACTCCGCCAAAACCTTCTACGAGGCAGGACTTGACTACGAGTTCACCAAGAATCTGGAAATCAGCGGTGAATATGCATTCGTGAACGACCGCAACCTCAGCAAGCACAACTACTCAATGGTCGACGTGGAGGTCGACTTCAGATTCTAACAACTTCTGCGGATGTCTGCCCCCACCATCCGACTACAGCCAACCTGAAGGCAGAACCAAACAACCTGCTCAAGAATAGATAAAGAAATGAACGAGGGAAATAATAATCAATCACAGGCGCAGCCGCATCATCACCACCATCATACCACAAATGAAGTGGAGAAGGAATACTTTGGATTCCGTCAGGTGCGCTATAGCAAACGCAGGCGTCAGCGACTCACGAAGTTGCTATACGTTCTAATGTGTATTCTTGCTGTCGCCATCACGCTGTTTGTAGCATTCATCTACACACACGACTAAACAAAGCTTTAAGCAAAGAAGCCGGCCCGGAATGACTTGAATGCTCGAACAACATTCACCCCATTCCGGGCCGGCAGCTGTTATAAGGTGTACGATGCTTTATCGAATCCTGTCCATCGACCTAACCAGTTTCTCGTCAGCCCTGATACCACTTCGCGCCATAAGGCTGAGGATGACCACCACCAAGGGAAATGAAGCCGTCCAACTCACATGCACCGTGCCCAAATCAGAAAGCATAGTGGTGGCAAACGCGACAAGCATCACATACCACACACCTTCCAGCAAGCAGACCACATTACACAGGCGAGCCTGCAGCGGACGGCGCTTATAAAGGAAAATGGTAATAAAGACCAATGCCGCAGCTATGGCCTCCACCACACCCATAACACAAGTAGCAAAACGGGTACTGTGATCGGGCATTACCAAAGCCATGTTATAGAGCACGGGACTCACCCCCATTCCGTTGGGTTCAACCGTAGCAACAGGCAGACAAAGCGCCACCACCAAGACTACGGCAGCCAGAAGGAGAAAAACAGTCTGTTTGCGCTGCCACATCTTAGGCTTCCTCCCCCTCCTTGGTATCCTTCGAAGGGTCACGCCAATAGACGTTGCCTTCAATGAACTCCTGAGTGGCCAGCAATACCGGTTTCGGCAACTTCTCGTAGTAACGGGAGATTTCTATCTGCTCTCTGTTCTCAAACACCTCATCAAGCGAATCGTTGTAAGAGGCAAACTCTGCCAACTTCTTGCTTAAATCTTGCTTGATTTCCACTGAAATCTGGTTAGCTCTCTTGCCGATGATAGCCACACTCTCGTAAATGTTTCCAGTGTCCTTGCACAGCTCCATAATGTTGCGGGTCACTGTGTTCACTGGTGCCTTTGACTTTTTGTAATCCATTCTAAAAAGTTGATTATTATCTGTCCCCCCTCGAAGCTAAGCTGAGGTGAGGTCGTTTACTTATTTATTAGCGGAAGCCGGAGTCGGAGCGGCTTCCTGCTTCTTTTCCTTGTCCTTCTTCTTACTGCTCTTGGACTTCTTTCCTTGTTGCTCCTGCTGCTTGCCCTGGATAATCTGGTCCTCGAGACTCGTGTCAGCCTTCTCGCCAATCACCTGACGGCATTTGCGGATAAACTTCTCGGCCACTGCCTTCTCCTTAGAGTCGGGGTACTCGTTGAGGAATCCGTAGCATTCATCCTCAGCATCCTGATAACGCTCCAAGCGCTTCGATTCCACGCTCTCTTCGGCCAGATGAAACTTGCTCTTCATTATGAGCGACGCAAAATCTTCGCGCATCTTGGTGAAGGGATAGTCCTTCAGTGCATTCTCGGCTGTGACGATACAGGCTTCATAGTTGTTCTCGCCTGAAGCACAGTTGCCGAAATAGGGTCCAAGATCATAATAGAGGCGAGCAGAATAGAGCTCCTTACGCACTAGCTTGTCCTGGAGCTCAAAGAGCCGCTGCTGAGCCGTCTGCTTGTATTTGGCTTCGGGGAAAAGGTCGAGATATTCCTGGAAGGCAGCGATTGCCGACACCGTGCGGCTCTGGTCGAGCCGGGGCTCCGGAGTACTCATGTAGAGGCTCTGCCCTACGTAGAACTCAGCCATCTCCGCGTAATTACCTTTGGGATAGGACTGGTGATAGCGCTTGAAAGTCTCCGAAGCGCTCTCATAATCACGGTTGCAATACTCTGCCATACCCAACATGTAGAGGCACTCCTGAGCATTGCTCGACAGCTTCTCTACCGTGACAAGGTCTGTAAGTAGCGTAGTGGCACGCGAATACTTTCCAAGTGCAAAGCATTCCTTGGCATACTCGTAACGATAGTTGGTATCGGTAGTCTTGTAGACAGCGTTGTACTCATTGGCGCAACTGCTGAGCATAGCAGCTATACCTAATATTATAAGGGACCGATGCTTCATAATCTCACTTTATTCTGCAAAAGTACATATAATTCTTCGACCTACAAAAACTTAGCATCGATTTATCAAAAATTAAGAGAGGTCGAACGTAAAGTTGCTGCGTTCTGCCCAAATATAGGTATGCGCCCTACCCTTGCAGGCAGCGGCAATGGCGATAGTGACTAAAAATGGATAAGCTCGACGGAGCAAGCATTG
>ONMG01000161.1 GCA_900318855.1 uncultured Prevotella sp. | reverse complement strand
TTTTCTCCATTCCAAGCTCACGGGCTGCCTTATAAGCACCGAATGATGCCAGGTCGCTTTGGCAGAACACCACATCTAGGGGCTTGCCTGATTGCAGCCATTGCCTGGTGGCCGCATAGGAATCCTCCAGTGACCAGTTGGTCTTGATATGGTAGAAGTCAATCTCAGGGTGTTGTTTCATCACAGCGGAGAAGCCCAGATATCGCTCGCGGTCGGGCGACATCACCAGCTGTCCGGTGATTTCCAGCACCACGGGGCGGCGACCTACATGGATGCTGTCGCGGCACAAATGTGCGGCATAGGTGCCGATGGCTCGTCCGGCCTCCACATTGTCGCCTCCGATATAGGCCGTGTAGTCGTTGGAAGAGGTCTTGCGCTCAAAGAGTATCACAGGTATACCGCGTTTCTTTGCTCTTCCCAGACAGGGCGAGAGCGGGCCATATTCGTTGGGCGAGATGACCAGCAAGTCGACGCCGGCATCAATGAGACTGTCGATCTGCTGCCGCTGCCGCTCGGTGTTGTTATCAGCGTTAGTAATGCATACCTTCACATCGGTGTCGTAGAGATGCTGGGCAGAGAGCATTTCATTGTTCACCTTGTCACGCCACCGCCCACCGACACATTGCGACACACCTATCTTATATTTATAAGAGGAAGGAGAAGAACAGCCGGCTAGACATAAAGTCACCATCATGAGTAACAGCACAAGGAGCAGATTGGCTGACGCAATAGTCCTTAACAGCTTTCTTACGTGTAGAGAGATGATTTGGTCAGGGGTACCGACATATCCTTGAGGCCACATGGGGGCTCTACCTGCTGTTTTGAAATCGGGCATAAGCATATCGTATTTGGTCACACTGCAAAAATAAGGCTTTTTTGTGAAACAAGTAGTATCGTAGACCCAAAATCATTGCAATTCCTCATTCAGCTTAAGCCCACACAAAGCATGTAGTTGACCATTGGGGCAGCCCCCACAGAATGAAAGACAAACAAGAGGCAATCGAAAGAATATAAGCCGAGCTAATGAAAGAGAGCTCTCATACCCACCAAAGAAAAACAGCAGAAGAAGTCGAAACCTCTCCTGCTGTTTTCTCTTGGTTGCGGAATACGGTATACCACAACGAAAGAGATACTACTTACCGTGATTCTCGTCGGAAACAGTAAGCTTTTTGCGGCCATGAGCGCGGCGCGAAGCCAGCACGCGGCGGCCATTCTTTGTTGCCATTCTCTCACGGAAACCGTGCTTGTTCACTCTCCTGCGGTTGTGAGGCTGAAATGTTCTTTTCATCTTTCTATATGTGTTATTATTGTTACTTATCCCCTATTAGGCGTGCAAAGTTAAGCATTATTTCCAAAATAGCAAAGACTTAAGTCATTTTTAGCTCAAATATTTAGGTTTTTTTCGGGAAATGAAGTACCTTTGCAGTGCTTTATCGAAACATCCGACAGAGTCTAAGGTTATAGTATAAAGATATAAAGTATAAAGATAATAACAGCAATGATTAACTCTCAGGAAATCAAAATCGGAACATGCATCCGTATGGACGGAGGCATTTGGAAGTGCATCGACTTTCAGCACCGCAAGCCCGGTAAGGGTAACACAGTCATGAATACGAAGCTGAAGAACGTGGCCGACGGCCGCGTGCTGGAACGCACCTTCCAGATTGGCTTCAAGCTTGACGACGTGCGCGTGGAGCATCGCCCCTACCAGTATCTCTATGAGGACGGTACTGGCTTCATCTTCATGAACCAGGAGACTTTTGAGCAGATTCCTATCGCCAAGGACATGATTACCGGCGTGGAGTTTATGAAGGAAGGCGACGTGGTGGACGTGGTGACCGACACCTCTGACGGCACTATCCTCTCAGCCGAAATGCCCGTGAAGACCAATCTCAAGGTGACACACAGCGAGCCGGGCATCAAGGGCAACACCGCTACCAACACCCTTAAGCCTGCCACACTGGAGACTGGTGCAGAGGTGCGCGTGCCCTTGTTCATCAACGAAGGCGATGTGGTAACCATCGACACACGCGATGGCAGCTACCTCAGCCGTGCCAACAACTAATTGCCAACTCTTTAAGGTGACTTCAAGTAGTGTGTGGTCAGGCCCACACCTCTGAAGTCACCTGCTTTTTAAATTACAATCTGCCCGTCGGAGCACAAGAAACGAACCCCGCAATCTCCATCGTCCATGAAATATAGCTTCATCATTCCTGTTTACAACCGCCCTGAGGAGACAGCCGAGCTGCTCGAAAGTCTCACACATCAGCACATTAAGGACTTTGAGGTGATAGTCGTTGAAGATGGCTCAGCGAGGCCCAGCGACAAGGTCTGCGACCGTTATAAGGAACTCGGTAACCTCCGACTCACCTATTTGGTCAAGGAGAACGGCGGACCGGGTAAGGCACGCAACTACGGTGTGGAAAAGGCTCAAGGTGAGTATGTCATCATTCTCGACTCCGACGTAGTGCTGCCCGACAGTTACCTGCAGGCCGTGGACGACGAGCTCCGCCGCGAGCCGTGCGATGCCTTTGGCGGACCCGACCGTGCAGACAGCAGTTTCACCCCCACGCAGAAAGCCATCTCGTATTCCATGACCTCCTTCTTCACGACCGGAGGCATCAGGGGCGGAAAGAAGAAACTCGACAAGTTCTATCCCCGCTCATTCAACATGGGCATTCGGCGCAGCATCTATCTTCAGCTCGGAGGATTCGCCGACATGCGCTTTGGCGAGGACATCGACTTCTCCATCCGTATTTTCAAGGCCGGTTGCAGCTGCCGCCTCTTCCCCGGAGCGTGGGTCTACCACAAGCGCCGCACCGACTTCCGGAAATTCTGGCGGCAGGTCTTCAACAGTGGTATCGCGCGCATCAACCTCTACAAGAAATACCCCGAGAGTCTTAAGTTAGTTCACCTTCTGCCTATGCTGTTCACCGTAGGAGTGGCTCTGCTGATGCTTGGCTTCCTTGCAGGCATTGCACTCTTCTTTCTCCTGCCTTCCGGTATGCAGCAGGCTACGGGCATTGCGGTGAGCCTACTCTGCCTGCTTCCCATTCTGCTCTATGCGGGCATCATCTTCTTCGATGCCAACATCCAATGCAACAGCGCGAAGATAGGGCTGCTCGCCATCCGCGCAGCCTTCACCCAGCTCATCGGTTATGGATGCGGCTTCCTCACAGCATGGTGGCGGCGCTGCGTCAAAGGGCAGGATGAATTCTCGGCCTACAAGAAGAACTTCTATAAATAGCCATTCCCCCGTGCCACACTCCACCATCGTTACTCGAACAACACAACCTTAATCTTATCAAGCTATGGAGAAATTTCCTATCAACCACTGGGCAGCTGAAGACCGCCCCCGGGAAAAGCTTGAGGCCAATGGACCACAAGCACTCACCAACGCCGAGCTACTGGCCATTCTCATCGGCTCGGGCACGCCCAAGAAAAGTGCCGTCGACCTGATGAAAGAGGTCTTGGCCCAATGCAACAACAATCTGAACACACTTGGAAAGATGTCCATACAGCAGCTTTTGCAGTTCAATGGCATCGGACCGGCCAAGGCCATCACCATCCTCGCAGCATGTGAGCTCGGCAAGCGGCGTGCCGCCACCAGTCCGGAAGAACGGCCTGAGCTCAGCTCAGCCACGCTCATCTACGAATACATGCACCCAAAGATGCAAGACCTCGACACCGAAGAGGCATGGATACTGCTGATGAATCAGAACTTTAAGCTCATCAAGGCCGAACGCATCAGTCACGGCGGCATCACAGAGACAGCAGTCGACGTCAGAGTGATCATCAAGGAGGCACTGCTCAACAATGCCACCATATTGGCCTTCTGCCATAACCATCCAAGCAACAGCACCCGACCCAGTCGGCAAGACGACAGTCTCACAGAGCGCATCAGAAAAGCCTGCGACATCATGAGAATCTATTTTCTCGACCATGTCATCGTGACCGACGGCAACTACTACAGCTACCACAATCAAGGGCGACTCTGAGCTATCACTCCCGAAAGACGCTGAAATTACAGCAAAAGGGAAGTAGCCTGAATATTTTCTGCCTTATCCGGCTTGTAATCGGAAGTTTTTGTGTAAGTTTGCAAAGGATATAACAGAGAGAACTATGAACCAAGAGGAGAAGACCAAAATAGAGGAGCACATTGTCGACGTGCTCAAGACCGTTTACGACCCCGAGATACCGGTGAACATCTGGGACTTGGGTATGATTTACAAGATTGACGTAAAGGACGACAACACCGTTGACATCGACATGACCTTCACAGCCCCGTCCTGCCCTGCAGCCGACTTCATACTGGAGGATGTGCGTACAAAGGTAGACAGCGTAGAAGGGGTGAAAAGCGCCAACGTGAACCTCGTATTCGAACCTGCCTGGGATCAGAGCATGATGAGCGAAGAGGCACGTACTGAGCTGGGGCTCGATTAGGCACAACACTTAACACAAGGATAGCTATGAAGAACGTTTATTTCCTCAGCGACGCCCACCTGGGCTCACTCGCCATTCCCCATGCGCGCACGCAGGAGAGAAGGCTGGTGAGGTTTCTCGACAGCATCAAGACAAAGGCTGCCGCCGTCTATCTGCTGGGCGATATGTTCGACTTTTGGGATGAATACCGCTATGTGGTGCCCAAAGGATACACCCGCTTCCTGGGCAAGATTTCCGAGCTCACCGACATGGGAGTCGAGGTGCACTTCTTCACCGGTAACCACGACCTCTGGACCTACGGCTATCTGGAGCAGGAATGTGGCGTCATACTTCACCGCAAGCCCATTGCCACGGAAATCTATGGCAAGGAATTCTTTCTGGCTCACGGTGACGGCCTCGGCGACCCCGACACACGATTCAAGTTCCTGCGCCGTCTCTTCCACAACCACACGTGCCAGCGACTGCTCAACGCCATACATCCCCGCTGGGGAATGGCCTTAGGGCTCAACTGGGCCAAGCACAGCCGGCTGAAGCGCGCAGACGGCAAGGAGGCACCCTACATGGGAGAGGATAAGGAGTATCTCGTGCTTTTCACCAAAGACTATCTGCGCACGCACCCCAACATCGACTACTTCATCTATGGGCATCGCCACATAGAGCTCGACCTCACACTGGGGCACAAGTCGAGGATGATCATTCTGGGCGACTGGATATGGCAGTTCACCTATGCCGTATTTGACGGCGAGCACCTCTTCCTGGAACAGTACATTGAGGGTGAGAGCAAGCCCTGACCTGGGAGAATACTCTATCTAAGGCATGCCGATAATTCCAAAAAACTACAAACTGTTTATGACGAAAAACTTAACCTTCCATGCCACAATGCTGCTGGCATGTATGCTCTTTGCCAGCAACCCGGCAAGAGCGCAAAAGTACGAATTCGCACAGTTCAACCGCTACGCCGAAGCCAACAAAGCGCTTGCGAAGCCCGCTAAGGGTGAGAAGCGCGTAGTATTCCTCGGCAACTCCATCACCGACAACTGGGCGCGCATGCATCCGGAATTCTTCAAGGAGCATGGCTATATCGGTCGGGGAATCAGCGGCCAGACTACCTATCAGTTTCTGCTGCGCTTCCGCGAGGATGTCATCAACCTGCACCCCAAGGTTGTAGTCATCAACTACGGTACCAACGACATTGCGGAAAACACGGGGCCCTATAACGAAGACCTCACCTTCGGCAATGTGGTGAGCATGGTTCAACTGGCTCAGGCCAACCACATCAGGGTGATACTTGCCTCATGTCTGCCGGCCCGCAGCTTCGGTTGGCGACCCTCCATCACCGATGCCATGCCCAAAATCATGCATCTCAACGAGCGCGTGAAAGCCTGGGCCAAAAAGAAAGGCATTCCCTACGTCGACTATTTCAGTGCTATGGTCGATGCCAACAAGACCGGCATGCGCCCCGAGCTGTCACCCGAGACGGTTCATCCCAACATGAAAGGCTATGCCGTGATGGAGACACTCGTAGTGCCCGTCGTCGAACAGGTGCTGAAAAGCAACCGGGGCCTTTGACTATCAGTAGGATAACCCAAAGCCACAGCACTCTGAGGCATTCTGGTTCCGCGGCAGATAGAATGGGGCGCAACATCCGTTTGGTTGTTGCGCCCCATTCATTTATAGCACTCTTCCTCCCTTCTTACCGGTCGATGCGGCCACTTCCAGCCTTCATATTATCCATCACCTCCTGCTCGGTTACCAGATTCTGGTCGCCGGGTATGGTGTTCTTCAACGCACTTGCCGAGAGTGCAAACTCCAGGCAGTACTGTGGGTCAGCAGGCCACTTCAGCAAAGCATGGATATAAGCGGCCACAAAGGCATCGCCCACACCCATAGGGTCGATGAGTGGTTGCACATCATAAATGCGCGTAGTGTAGAGTTTGCCTTCCATCCACAGCAGTCCGGTGAGCGTGTGGTGCGTGGAACTAATCTGATTGCGCAATGCCATAATCATGCTCTTAGCCCGAGGGAACTGGCGGTGCATCTCCTCGAAATAGTCGCGATAGGCGGGAACGTCGATGCTGAATTGGGCATCGGCAGCATCGAAAGGGATATGCGGCACAGCCGATGCCACCTCCCACTCGTTCTGATCGCCGAAGATGAAGTCGCTGTACTGCATCACCTCGTGAAGAACATCGTGCGCCTTAAGTCCATAGTTCCACAGATTCTTGCGGTAATTGATGTCACAGGCTATGCGGAGCCCCATTCGCGAAGCCTCCTCCACTCCATCGAGCGTGGAGGAAAGAGCATCATGCGACACGGCACAGGTGATGCCGGAACAGTGGAAGGCCTGGGCTCCGTCAAGGACGTGGCTCCAGTCTATCATTCCCCGTTGAAGCATGTAGAATGAGGAACCGGCACGGTCGTACACCACCTGACTGTTGCGCAGGCCGGCGGCCCGCTCGAAATAATAAGAACCCAGGCGTTCGCCTCCCATCACCGCGCAGCTCACATCGACGCCAAACTGCCGGAGATACATCAGCGCGGCCTGGCCCAGGGCATTGTCGGGTACTCGCGTCACATATCGGCTGTCGTTTCCGAGCATCGCTAACGACACGGCAACATTGGCCTCGCTGCCCCCGTAGGCTCCTTCAAAGGTACGGCCTTGAAAGAGACGGTCGAAACCGGGTTTGGAGAGGCGGAGCATGATCTCGCCGAAGGTTACAATTCTGTTGCTCATATTCCTAATTAGCTTAAGAAAGAAGGGGACAACACCAAGCGTCGCCCCCTTTAATGTTCAGATAGCCTCCAATGGAGAGCTTTCTCTACTTCTTCTGTGCCTCAGAGACAAGGTCAACGGTGTCGCGTGCAATGACAATCTCCTCGTCGGTGGGAATCATCACCACCTTGACCTTGGAATCGTCGGCCGAGAGCACCTGCTCCACGCTGCGGCAGTGGTTGCGCTCGCGGTCCATCTTTACGCCAAGATATTCGAGGCCCTCGCAGGCATCCCAGCGCACACCTTCCTGATTCTCGCCCACTCCGGCTGTCCACACGATGATGTCAACACCGTTCATGGCTGCGGCATAGGCGCCGATGTACTTCTTGATGCGGTAGTTGTACATCTGCAGGGCCAGGTGAGCCATCTCGTTGCCTTCCTTATCAGCATTCTCAATCTCGCGCATATCACTGGAGATACCGGTGATGCCGAGCACACCACTCTTCTTGTTGAGGAAGTCAGCCATCTCCTGCGGTCCCATACCGGTCTTCTGCATCAGATAGGTCACTGCCGAGGGATCGATGTCACCCGAGCGTGAGCCCATCATAAGTCCGGCCAGCGGGGTGAGACCCATGGAGGTATCGATGACCTTGCCATACTTGACGGCTGCTACCGAAGCTCCGTTACCGATGTGGCAGGTGATAATCTTCTGCGTCTTAATGTCGACGCCAAGGAAGTCGCACACACGCTGCGAGACGTAGCGGTGGCTGGTGCCATGGAAACCGTAGCGGCGCACATGCCACTTCTTGTAGAACTCGTAGGGCACGGCATAGAGGTACGCATAGGGAGGCATGGTGCTGTGGAAAGCGTTGTCGAACACCGTGACCTGCGGCGTGTGAGGCATGAGAGCGTCGACAGCCTTGATACCGGCCAGATGGCCCTTGTTGTGCACCGGAGCGAGGTCGATAAGGCTCTCGATGCCCTTTTCCACCTCGGGAGTGACGATGCAACTCTTCTCGAAGAGGTCGCCGCCCTGCACGATGCGGTGGCCCACAGCGTCGATTTCGTCAAGACTCTTCAGACAGCCGTACTTGGGGTCGACAAGCAGGTCGAGCACGAACTTCACACCCTCCTTGTGAGTGGGCATGTCGTGCATGAGCTTCTCCTTTGAACCGTCGGGCATAGTCACCTTGACGAAAGCCTCATCAAGGCCGATGCGCTCAGCACCGCCCTGAGCAAGGACGCTCTCGTTGCTCATGTCGTAGAGTTTATACTTAATGGAACTGCTCCCGCAGTTAAGAACTAATACTTTCATAAATGTTGTTTGTTGAATATTGAGGGATTACTGTTCTGTCTGTTCATTCAGCATTTCTTGGCGTCCTGAGCCTGGCAGCTGGTAATGGCCACCATATAGTAGATGTCGTCGACCGAGCAGCCACGGCTGAGGTCGTTCACGGGACGTGCGATACCCTGGAGGATGGGACCAATGGCAATGGCACCGCCCAGACGCTGTACGAGCTTATAGCCGATGTTGCCCACCTCGAGGTTGGGGGCGATGAGCACGTTGGCATGGCCTGCTATCTCCGACCCGGGTGCCTTGTGGGCTCCCACTGCGGGGTCGAGGGCTGCATCAGCCTGGAGCTCGCCGTCGACCTTCAGCTCGGGATAGCGCTCCTTGGCCAGCTGAGTGGCTTCAATGACCTTGTCGATGATGTAGACGCTCTTGCCCGTGGCCTTATCCTTGGCGTCTTTGGCACTGCCCTTGGTGGAGAAGCTCATCATGGCCACACGGGGCTCCTCGATGCCGGCCAGCGTGCGGGCTGTACCAGCGGTGGTGTAGGCTATCTGAGCCAGCTGGTCGGCAGTGGGATTGGGTGTTACAGCCACATCGCCCATCACGACGACACCGTCCTTACCATACTGCTTGGCATTGGTGATGAGGAGCATGGCACCGCTCACGCAGGTGATGCCCGGAGCACACTTGATGATTTGCAGGGCAGGGCGCAGCGTGTCGCCGGTGGTGCTCAGCGCACCGCTAATCTGTCCGTCGGCATCGCCTGTCTTGATAATCATACAACCCAAATAGAGGTTGTTCTTCGTCACGAGCTCACGGGCCTGATCCAGCGTCATGCCCTTCTTCTTGCGCAACTCGGCGAGCTTCTCGGCATACTCCTCACTGCGGGGATTGTTCTCGGGGTCGATGAGGGTGGCCTCACCAATATGGGTGAGCCCCCACTGGGCTGCGAGCTGCTTGATGTGCTCGGGATTACCAATGAGGATAAGGTCGGCGAGATGGTCGGCCAGCACTTTGTCGGCAGCTCTGAGAGTACGCTCCTCTTCTGCCTCGGGGAGTACGATGCGCTGCTTGTCAGACTTGGCACGCGCAACGATTTGCTGTAATAAATCCATAGTGTTATAGTAATATAATTAATTGTCTATTGGCTACATATCGCTTAGTCCAACATGCAAAAGTAAGCAATTTCCGCCCAACAGTTGTTGAGATTCAAGAAAAAGAGACCGCTCTTTGCATTCTTTATACCTGCAAGCCCCCTACTGGCTCATCTCATGGGCCAGAATGCTCTCGAGCTCCTCAGCCGAGAGACGGAGGTGAAACTGCCCTTTGATGGCCACGCTGATGCGTCCGGTCTCCTCCGACACCACCACGGCAATGGCATCGCTGGTCTGCGAGATGCCCATAGCTGAGCGGTGACGCAAGCCGAGTTCCTTCGGAATGTTACGGTCGTGCGATACGGGCAGAATGCAGCCGGCTGCCTTGATGCGCTTCTTCGAGATAATCATGGCACCATCGTGCAGAGGGGAGTTCTTAAAGAAGATATTCTCTATGAGGCGCTGGTTGATGCTGGCGTCGATGAGGTCGCCCGTGTCGGCCACGTCGTCGAGGGGTGCCCCCCTTTCAATCACGATGAGCGCCCCCACCTTGGCCTTGGACATTGACATGCAGGCCAGCACAATGGGCATGATGGTCTCTTTGTCCTCACCTGCCGTCTTCTTCTGCGAGAAGAAGCGGCTCAGCCGGCGGAAATGCTGATGGGCACCTATCTGATAGAGGAACTTGCGGATTTCCTCCTGGAAAAGCACAATGAGCGCGATGACACCGACACTCACGAGCTTATCAAGAATGGTACCCAAGAGGCGCATATGGAGCACCTGACTCACAAAGAGCCAGACGAGCACAAACACGAGGATGCCATAGAAGACATTGAGCGACCGGCTCTCCTTCATCAGACGGTAGATGTAGTAGAGCATCAGCGCCACGAGGAGTATGTCGATGGCATCCTTTATTCCGAAATCAAAGGGCATAGCGTGATATTTGTTGAGGACAGACGGTCGGCCGCAGGCGGCAGGGCCAGCGGGCAGGCGATTAATCTGACTTTAGATTCGACACAATCTTCACAGCCTCTACAGCAGCCCTCACATCGTGAACGCGCAAGATGTCGGCGCCCTTCATCAAGGCTATGGTGTTGAGCACGGTGGTGCCATTGAGGCTCTCATCGGGCGTGATATGCAGCACCTGGTGGATCATGCGCTTGCGCGAGATGCCCACCAAGAGGGGTAATTCCATGACGCGGAACCTGTCGAGCTGCCCCATGAGCGCATAGTTCTCCTCCATGGTCTTACCAAAACCGAAGCCGGGGTCAAGGATGATGTCCTTCTGACCCATGTCGCGCAGCTGCTGTACCTCGTCGGCAAAGGCCTTGAGCATGTCGGAGAGGTTGCTCTTGAGCGACATCAGGATATAGGGCACACCGAGACGGGCCACTGCGGGGAACATTTCTTTGTCGGCACCCTCGGAAACGTCGTTGATGATGTCGGCACCATATTCTTCCACACTCATTCGGGCTACCGAAGGACGGAACGTGTCAACCGACAGGGGGGCATCGGGAGCCACACGCCGCACAATGGGGAGGGCTACGCGCAATCGTCTCATCTCTTCGGCCTCGTCAACGGGGTCGCCACCGGGACGGGTGGAGCAAGCACCCACGTCGATGACCCCCGCACCCTCGTCAAGTATCTGGCGCGTGCGCCGCTCTATCTTCTCCTCACTGCAGCAACGGCTGCCTGCAAAAAAGGAATCAGGAGTGGCGTTGAGAATTCCCATAACTTGTGGCTCGGCGAAGGATAGCAGCCGGCCACGAACATTTACGGTCAACGGTTGATGAAACATGATGTCTTGAAGTGCATGATTTATATTGCGAGTGCAAAATTACAGCAAATCGGTGAGTATAGCAAATTATAATGCCTTTTATTCGGGGAATAAATCAATACTGACAGCCTACCCAGCAACCTGCAAAGCGATGCACTTGTCCGACGGCGAGAGCGCCTATCGCGAAGTCTTCATCAACTGCTCGCATTCTAAAAGATCGCCCAAATTCAAAGCCACTCGTTTACACACTTTACGCTGGAGCGCGAAGACAAGTATATGACATTTATAAAACCTATAGCATCCATCCCATCTATAGAAGCACACTTTACGCTGGAGCGTGAAGATAGGCGGCACTCGGGAGTGGCAAAGAAAAAAGTTTTTTTTCTTTGCCGTTCCCCTCGTTTGCACTATCTTTGCATAAGCGACAAAGAAATGGCGCTATGCGCTAAACAGAAAGAACACTACAAATGGACATCAACAAAATCTTCGAACTCTACAAGCAGCATCCCTGTATCACGACCGACAGCAGGAACTGCCCCCAAGGAAGCATCTTCCTCGCACTCAAGGGTGCCTCATTCGACGGCAACCGCTTTGCAGCCTCTGCACTGGCAAAGGGATGCGCGTATGCCATCATCGACAATCCACAATATGCCACCGACGATCGTTGCCTGCTCGTAGACGATACGCTCCGCACCTATAAGGAGATAGCACGCGAGCACCGCAGACAGTTCGGCATCCCTGTGCTCGGCATCACGGGAACCAACGGGAAGACCACTACGAAGGAGCTGGTATCCACCGTGCTGGCCAAGAAATACAATGTCCTGTGCACCGAAGCCAACTATAACAATGATGTAGGGGTGCCCCGCACACTATTGCGACTCAATGGCCAACACGAAATAGCTGTCGTAGAAATGGGGGCTAGCCATCCTGGCGACATCAAGCAACTGGTCGACTACGTGGAACCCACGTGCGGGCTCATCACCAACGTGGGCATGGCTCACCTCCAGGGCTTCGGATCGTTCGAAGGGGTGAAACGCACCAAGGGTGAGCTCTACGACTATCTGAAAGCGCACGACGGACTACTCTTTCTCAACGAGAGCAACGCTCATCTCACGGCTATGGCGGCCGAGAGGGGGCTTACCCGCAAGCTGACCTACGGTGAGGACGGCACTGGAGAGGTGACCGGTCACGTGACAGCCTGCAATCCATTCTTGCTCTTCAGCTGGCACCAGCAAGGGGGCGAGGAGCATAGCGTACAAACACGCCTCATCGGCTCCTATAACCTCGACAACATGCTGGCAGCCATTGCTGTAGGACTCCATTTCGGGGTCGGCGAAGATGCCATCTGTGAGGCGCTTGAAGCCTATCAGCCCAGCAACAACCGCTCTCAGCTCACGGTGACGGAGCACAACAAGCTCATAGTAGATGCCTACAATGCCAACCCTACCAGCATGAAGGCAGCACTCGTCAACTTCAGACGCATGGACTGCAAACCCAAAATGGCCATCCTCGGCGACATGCGCGAATTGGGTGAGGCCTCAGCGCAGGAGCATCAGCGCATCGTCGACTTGCTCCCAAGCGTCGGAGCCGACACGGTGTGGCTCGTAGGCCCGGAATTTTCAAAAACGACGACCCCCTATCGCAAGTTCGACGATGTGGAGGCCGTGAAGAAAGCCATCGCCGAAGAGCAGCCTCAAGGCTACTACATACTCATAAAGGGCAGCAACGGCATCAAGCTCTTCGAGCTGCCCTCCCTACTCTGAACATCACGGGGCCCGTCTTTGCAGGGCGAGGCCCCCTATTTCACTTAAACTAAAAAACATATAACATGAAAAAGAAAACACTGAGGGTTGCAGCCCTCACCATTCTCCTATTCCTGGCTCCTCTCTGCGGAAAGACTCAGAGCATTGTCTACAACAACGAAGGCGGTCCGCTTGACACCATTCACTCCACACCCGGATTCACAGCCATCTTCAGCAGTTGGGGCTTCATCGGTGACAGCCTGTGCAGCGGAGAAATGGAAAGTCTTGACAGCAATGGCAAAAAGGGTTACCACGACATGTACAACTTCTCGTGGGGACAATTCATCTGCCGAGCCTGCGGAGTGGAGGGCTACAACTTCAGCCACGGCGGACAGACGGCCAAAGGATGGATAGAGGAAGCAGGCGAACGCGGATGGGCCTTCGCTAAGACGCATCCCAAGCAGGCCTACATCATCGCTATGGGCGTGAACGACTTCCGTCTGAAATACAGGACGGGCGACCTGAGCACGGATATCAACAAGACCGACTATACGAAGAACGCACCCACCTACGCCGGCTACATGGCAGGCATCGTGCAGCGTATACAAAGCATTCAGCCGAGGGCAAAGATTTTTGTTGTCACCCGACCGAAGGAGAAAGCTGAGGGGAACGACTGGGACTGCTACAACGAGGTGGTAAGGCAATTGCCTAAGTACTTCAAAAACATTTACGTGATTGATCTTTACCGCTACGCGCCCGTCTACGACAAAGAGTTCAAGGACCACTACTTCGTAGGAGGACATATGAACGTGATGGGCTATCAGCTCACGGCCAACATGTTTATGACCTATATTGACTGGATTATCCGAAAGAACTATAAGGAGTTCAAGCAGTCTGCCTTCATAGGCACCAACCTGAGCTATCCGGAAACAACGAAGTAGGCTATGCGCAAATTGCCAAATCTGCTCACCAAGTCCGACCGCCGTGGTCTCATCTTCATCATCATTGTAGCCGCCATTCTCATGACCGGGGCTTACTTCCTCGGACGCATGGACACCCCGGCAGAGAGCATGAAGGCCGACAGCCTCTCCATGCAGGATGCCGCCAAAGCTCATGATTTCATACCCCCAAAGGCTTACAACTACGGACCGGGAGGAACCACGGTGGAACTCTTCCCCTTCGACCCCAATACGGCCGACAGCACCGAACTGTTACGGCTCGGGCTCAAACCCTATCAGGTGAGAATGCTTTACCACTACAGAGCAGCAGGGGGCGAATTTCGCAAGCCCGAAGACTTTGCCCGTCTGCATGGGCTCACCATGAAGCAATACCAGATGCTCCGCCCCTATATCGTCATTAGAGACGACTATCGCATGGCTGCCGACGTGGTGAAGCCGCAGGAAGACCATCCACAGCGCGACACAACACTCTATCCACGCAAACTTCACACGGGCGAAAAGGTGGAAATCAATGGAGCCGACACCACGCAACTGCGTAAGATTCCCGGCATCGGGGCTTACTTCGCACGTGCCATCGTGAAATATCGGGAGCATCTCGGAGGCTACTATTCGGCCAGTCAACTGAAGGACATCGAAGGATTCCCCGAAGAAGCCCTGCCCTACATCTCCGTCGACAGCCACGCCATACACCGTCTGCTCATCAACCGCCTCACCTTCGGTCAGCTTCTCCGCCACCCCTATATCAACTATTCGCAAGCCAAGGAGATAAGCAATTACCGGAAGGTGAGCGGCTACATACGCAATGCAACCACAATGCGCATGTTCGGCAGCTTCACATCCGGCGAACTGGAGAGACTGCTGCCCTATATCGACTTTACGGCTCCTAAATGGGAATGAGCCTACAAGAAAAAAGTCGCCTCATGGAGAGACAACTTCTTAAAGATAATAATGGAAAGTGGTACCTCTTGGAGTTGAACCAAGGACACATGGATTTTCAGTCCATTGCTCTACCACCTGAGCTAAGGCACCTTTTGCGTTCGGATGCTCTCTGCAAGCATCCCAAAAGCGAGTGCAAAGGTAGTGATTTCGTCCGACTCCCACAAATTTTTCCGCCGAAATTTGCTGCCGAATAAAAAAAATACTGTACCTTTGCACTCGCAAAGCAAAACATTCGGGATTTAGCGCAGTTGGTAGCGCACTACGTTCGGGACGTAGGGGTCGGGCGTTCGAGTCGCCTAATCCCGACTGCAAGCACAGAGGAATATTCTTCGGGATGTTCCTCTGTTTTGTTTTTCACCTCGGCGCCAATCGTAGCCACCCTTTGATTCTTTCACTACGGCAGCGTAGCGTACAGCTATCATATCACTCTCAATTGATGCAGGAATACAGCAGCAATACAGACCGGGCAAACAAAGCGGATAACGAAGAGCCACACTCCGAAAAGACCTCCTCGCAGTGTATGCCAATTGGTAAATTCATCCTCAACCACACGCCGGGGAACAACCCATCCTACCAACAGACAAGTGAGGAAGCTGCCGAAAGGCAACAAGATGTTCGACGTGAGGAAGTCGCAGCATTCCATCAGACTCGATCCAAACAGTCGCAACTCTGGAACAGCGCCTGACGAAAGCGCACAGAAGATGCCTATCACCGCGCATATACCCGTCTCCAACCATGCACCTCGCCCACGCGGCAAGCCTAGTTCCTCGCTGAAGAATGAGGTTCCTATCTCATGCATGGAGATGGTACTGGTAAGGGCGGCGAGCACCATCAGTGCATAGAACAACACAGCAACGGCATATTCCACAACCGGGACACCACCAAAAGCCTTACAGAAGACCTCGGGTAAGGTGATGAATATCAGTGAGGGGCCACTATCAGGATTCACTCCCACCGAGAAGGCAGCTGGAAAGATGATTAAGCCTGCAAGGATAGCCACCAGCGTGTCGATGCCTGCTATCTGCGAGGCTGAACGCGCCAAATTGGTCTGTCTGCTGAAATAAGAAGCATACGTACATAGACAAGCCGTACCCAAAGAGAGCGAGAAGAAGGCCTGACCAAGAGCATCGAGCATAACACCGCTGCTAAGTTGTGAGAAGTCGGGCTTAAAGAGAAAACGGATGCCTGCTGAAGCTCCCGGCAACATACAGGAGGCTACGACCAACACCAGCAGCAGGATGAAGAGCAGGGGCATAAGCAGATTGGAGGCTCGCTCTATGCCCTTACGCACACCACGTGTCACCACCGCATGGGTGAGCAGAATGAATGCTACCGTGAAAACCATCGGCAGATAACTGTTGGTGGAAAAAGCACGGAAAGCCTCTTCGGCACCGCCAGGATACCCGACCACATTGCCAGCGACACTCGCGAAGAAATACTCCAGGCACCAGCCTGCCACAACAGCATAAAAGCCAAGGATGACCATCGAAGTAAACACACCCATATAGCCTATCACCGACCAGCCGCCACCTCCGGAAATCTTACGGTAGGCCTTCGCAGCATTGGCCGATGTATGGCGTCCAACGACGAACTCGGCCACCATACCAGGCACACCTAACAACAGCACACA
>ONMG01000051.1 GCA_900318855.1 uncultured Prevotella sp. | reverse complement strand
GACGTATGGCTGACGGACGTTATATATATATCATTTTAGTTATCCAGAGGTAACTTACCATACCATGTCTACCATGTCACTTATCTTTCTGCATTCGCTGAATAGTTACAAATTTCTTCACTTCTATTATTGTCTGCACCTTGTTCGTTTATACCTTAAACCGATTACGACATCTTTGTATAAAAGCCTCATCTATGTGCAGGAAATCAAGTAATCTTGGAGAGAAAGACAAGAAAGATAAAACCTCAGTGCCCCATATCGAAAACTTTTAGTAACTTTGGGCCCAACAATATCAACATTATGGAAGAATCAATACAGCAAATCGGCCAAAGGCTGCGCGGACTCCGCGACGTGCTCGGCATCTCGGCCGAGGAAGTGGCCGAGCTCTGCGGCATCACATTAGAGCACTACCTCAAGATTGAGGACGGTAAGGCCGACCCCGGTGTCTACCGTCTCTCCAAGATAGCCAAACGCTACGGCATCGACCTCAACGTGCTGCTCTTTGGCGAAGAGCCACGCATGAGCAGCTATTTCGTGACTCGGAAGGGACAGGGACTCTCGGTGGACCGCCGCAAGGACTATAGCTATCAAAGCCTGGCCAGCGGTTTCCGCGGACGCAAGATGGACCCCTATCTCGTGAAAGTGGACCCTATGCCCGACGGCGAGAATCACAATAAGAACTCACACGAGGGACAGGAATTCGACATGGTGGTAAGCGGACAGCTCGAAATCACCATCGGCGAGCGAGTGCTCACCCTCAACCCCGGCGACAGCATCTACTTCGACTCCAACAGCCAGCACTGCATGCGCGCCTTGGGCAATGAGTCCTGCCAGTTCCTTTGTGTTATTATATAAATAGGTATAGTTATGATAGAGAGATTTCTGACGCAGACCCACTTCACCTCTGAGGAGGACTTCAAGCGGAATCTGCACTTCAAAGTGCCCGAAGACTTCAACTTCGCCTACGACGTGATGGACGAATGGGCACGCATAAAGCCCGATAAGGTAGCATTGCTCTGGACGAGCGAGCGTGGCGAGGAGGTGAAGGCCACTTTCAAGGACCTCAAAGAGCAAACCGACCAGGCAGCAGCCTATCTGCAGAGCTTAGGCATCGGCCACGACGACAAGGTGATGCTCATCCTCAAGCGCCACTACCAGTGGTGGCTGTCTATATTAGCACTCTGCAAGCTCGGTGCTGTGGCCATCCCTGCCACCCACATGCTCACTGCCAAGGATATCGTCTACCGCAACCAGCGCGCCAGCGTGAAGGCCATCATCTGCTGCAACGACACCTACGTCACCACACAGATTGCTGAGGCTATGCCCGAGAGCCCCACGGTGAAACAGCTCATAGCTGTCAACTCCATGGTGGAATTCGACAAACCCGTGCCCGAAGGCTTCCACGACTGGCACAACGAATGGACGAAAGCGCCGAAGTTTGAGCGCCCCGAGCACGTGAACACCAACGAGGACACCATGCTGATGTACTTCACCAGCGGCACCAGCGGCGAGCCGAAGATGGTGGCTCACGACTTCCTCTATGCCCTGGGGCATCTCACCACAGGTGTCTACTGGCACAACCTCAGTGAAGACAGTATCCATCTCACCGTGGCCGACACCGGATGGGGCAAGGCGGTCTGGGGTAAGCTCTACGGGCAGTGGTTCGCGGGAGCCACCGTGTTCGTGTTCGACCACGAGAAGTTCACAGCTGAAAAGATTATGCGCGCCATGGAGAAATACCATGTCACCTCCTTCTGCGCACCACCCACCATCTACCGCTTCATGATTCAGGAGGATTTCTCAAAGTACGATCTCTCCGCACTGAAATACTGCACCACAGCTGGTGAAGCCCTGGAGCCTGCCGTCTACGAGAAGTTCCGTGAGATTACAGGCATCAAGATGATGGAGGGCTTCGGGCAAACCGAGACCACCATGACCCTCGGCACCTTCCCTTGGACGGAGCCCAAGCCTGGAAGCATGGGTAAGCCCAATCCACAGTATAACATCCGACTACTAAAGCCCGACGGCACCGACTGCGAAGAGGGTGAGAAGGGAGAAATCTGCATCGACACCCGCGACGGCAAGCCCATCGGACTCTTCAAAGGTTACTACCGCGACGAGAAACTCACCCGCAAGGCCTGGCACGATGGCATCTACCACACTGGCGATTTGGCCTGGCGCGATGAGGATGGCTACTACTGGTTCGTGGGACGCGCCGACGACGTCATCAAGAGCTCGGGCTATCGTATCGGCCCGTTCGAGGTCGAGAGCGCACTGATGACGCATCCCGCCGTAGTGGAGTGCGCTGTCACGGGAGTGCCCGACAAGGTGAGAGGCATGGTGGTGAAGGCCACCGTGGTGCTGGCCAAGGATTGGAAGGACAAGGCCGGCGATGACCTCGTGAAAGAGCTTCAGAATCATGTAAAGCATGAGACAGCACCCTATAAATATCCGCGTGTTGTAGAATTCGTGGATGAACTGCCCAAGACCATCAGCGGAAAGATACGCCGCGTGGAGATAAGGCAAAACGACGAAAAGAAGAGCCGGGAGCAATGAAGCGTATCGTAGTAAAGGTGGGCAGCAATGTCCTTACACGCAGCAATGGCACGCTGGATGTCACGCAGGTGTCGGCCTTAGTCGACCAGATAGCATGGCTACGACAGCACGGCTACGAGGTGATACTGGTCTCCTCGGGCTCCATTGCCTGCGGCAAAAGTGAGCTCACACCCGACCGCAAGCTGGATGCCGTAGGACAGCGTCAGCTCTTCTCGGCCATCGGACAAGTGAAGCTCATCAACCTCTACTACGACCTCTTCCGGGAGCAAGGCATCCACATCGGACAGATTCTCACGATGAAGGAGAGCTTTGCCACCCGACTGGAATACCTCAACCAGCGGGCGTGCATGAGCGTGATGCTTGCCAACAATGTGCTGCCCATCATCAATGAGAACGACACGGTGAGCGTCACAGAACTCATGTTCACCGACAACGATGAACTCTCCGGGCTGGTGGCCTCGATGATGAATGCCGACTGTCTCGTCATCCTCACCAATGTCGACGGCATCTTCAACGGCGACCCGAAGGACAGCCGGACAAGAGTGATACCCATGGTGAGCTACGACCACGACTTGAGCGAATACATCCAGGACAGCCACAGCGGATTCGGTCGAGGGGGTATGATTACAAAGGTTCACATCGCACGCAAGATTGCCGAAGAAGGCATCAAGGTGATTATTGCCAACGGAAAGACGACCAACATTCTGACCGAACTGGCCGAGCACCCGCTTCAGACGCTCCACACCGAATTTCGCCCTAACCCCACGCCCACCTCGGGTGTAAAGAAATGGATTGCCCACAGTGAGAGCTTCGCCAAAGGCATCGCACGCATCAACCGGGAAGCCGCTGAGGCACTCTGCGGATGTAAGGCCGTGAGCCTGCTCATGGTGGGCGTAACGGCTATTGAAGGCGACTTCGAGGAAGGCGACATCATCAACATCATTGACGACGGCGGGCGCACCATCGGCATTGGCCGGAGCGCCTACAGCAGTGACGAAGCCCGCCAACTGATTGGCCGGCACGATGTAAAGCCCATCATTCACTACGATTATCTTTATATGGAATGACCGAAGAGGAAAGAGCGACATTCACAAGCGTAAAGCATTCTGCAGGGCTGATGGCACTGCTTACTGACGAACAGCGCAACAATGTGCTGAAGGCGGTAGCCGATGCCATTGAGACCAAGGCGGATGTTCTGCTCGACGCCAACCGACAGGACTTGGCGAACTGCAGTGCTGCCGACCCGCTCTACGACCGCTTGCAACTCGACCAGGCACGGCTCAGCGAGATTGCGGCCCAGATGCGGAAGGTGGCAACGCTGCCTTCGCCCGTGGGCAGGACAATTGCCGAAAGGATGATGCCCAACGGCCTGCATCTAAGAAAAGTCAGCGTGCCCTTCGGTGTCATTGGCATGATTTACGAAGCCCGTCCCAATGTCACCTTCGACGTTTTCTCGCTCTGCTTCAAGAGTGGCAACGCATGCATTCTCAAGGGAGGGAAGGCGGCCGACAACAGCTGCCGCGCCGGGGTGAAGCTCATCCACGACGTGCTCCAGCAGAGAGGTCTCGACACAGCCTGCATCACACTGCTACCCGCCACTCACACTGCTGCGGCCACATTACTTGAGGCTGTGGGATATGTGGACCTATGTATTCCCCGGGGCGGACGCCGACTCATCGACTTCGTACGCACAACAGCCAAGGTGCCGGTCATTGAAACCGGGGCAGGAGTAGTGCATTGCTATTTCGACATGTCGGCTGATTTAGATATGGGCCGGCGCATCGTGGACAACGCCAAGACCAGGCGCCCCAGCGTTTGCAACACCCTCGACACACTTATCATCCATCGCTCCCGGCTGAACGACCTGCCTGCGCTCTGCGTCCCATTGGGCGAGAAAGGAGTGGTCATCCATGCCGACACAGATGCCCTCAAGGCACTGTCAGGCCACTATCCGGACAAGAGGCTTATTGAGGCCGACGATGCCGATTGGGATACGGAATGGCTCAGTCTCCAGATGGGCATTGTCACCGTCGACAGCCTCGAAGGAGCACTCGCCCACATCGCCCGGCACGGCAGTGGACACAGCGAGAGCATCGTAGCCGACGATGTCACCTCACAGCGTATCTTTGAACAGAGAGTGGATGCGGCCTGTGTCTATGTGAACGCCCCTACGAGCTTCACCGACGGAGCCCAATTTGGCTTCGGTGCCGAGATTGGCATTAGCACACAGAAACTGGGGCCCAGAGGTCCCATGGGATTAGAGGAGCTCACCACCTACAAATGGCTGATAGAAGGCAACGGGCAGGTGAGACCATAGCAACTAAAGGATTAAAGCCACGACTATGAGAGATTTTTTCAATGTAGAAGACATCGGCGACCTGCACAATGCACTCGCCGAAGCTCAAGAAGTGAAAGCAAACCGATTTGGCTACAAGCAGCTCGGCAATAACAAGACGCTGCTGATGATTTTCTTCAACAACAGTCTGCGCACCCGTCTCAGCACACAAAAGGCGGCCATGAACCTCGGTATGAACGTCATCGTATTGGACGTCAATGCCGGTGCATGGAAGCTGGAGACCGAGCGTGGAGTCATCATGGACGGCGACAAGAGCGAGCATCTGCTGGAGGCAATCCCCGTGATGGGATGCTACTGCGACATCATAGCCGTACGCTCCTTCGCCGGACTCAAGGACCGAGACTACGATTATGCCGAGACCATCGTCAACCAGTTCGTGAAGTATTCCGGCCGTCCCGTCGTGGCTATGGAAACGGCTACTGTGCATCCGCTGCAGGCCTTTGCCGACACCATCACGATAGCCGAGAAATGGCACGAGCTGAAGCACAACCGCCGGCCCAAGGTAGTGATGACCTGGGCCCCTCACTGCCGGGCGCTGCCCCAGGCCGTACCCGATTCATTCGCCCAATGGATGAATGCTGCCGACGTCGACTTCGTAATCACCCATCCCGAGGGCTATGAACTGGACAAGAAGTTCACCGCAGGGGCACGGATTGAATACAATCAGCGCAAAGCACTCGAAGGAGCCGACTTTATCTATGCCAAGAATTGGAGTTGTCCAGGGGTGACCAACAAAGCTGACTACGGAAAGATACTGAGTCAGGACATGAGCTGGACCATCGACACTGAGCATATGAGTTGGACCAATGACGGCTATTTCATGCACTGCCTGCCCGTTCGCCGTGGACTCATCGTCAGCGACGACGTCATAGAAAGCAGCCACAGTCTCGTCATTCCGGAGGCTGCCAACCGTGAAATCAGTGCAGAAGTAGTATTAAAGCACATATTGGAGACCCTCTGACATTATTTAACATGTCCTTGGGGCAAATAATCCTGTCAGGTGAGGCCTGCATTCAGAAATAAGTACTAACTTTGTCTGAGATATTTAAAAGCTTCCTAAAACTACAGCAAACCCATGATATCGTTTGAATGCGATTACAACAATGGTGCACATCCCAAGGTGTTGCAGCGTCTTGTTGACACGAACAACCTACAAAGCCTCACCTATGGTGCAGACAAGTGGAGCGAGAGTGCACGAGAGAAGATTAAGGCTGCCTGTGAGGACGACGAGGCAGAAGTATTCTTCCTCTGCGGGGGGACACAGACCAATGTCACTATTATAGACTCCATAATAGAGGGCTACGAGGCTGTGGTGGCAGCCGACAGCGCTCACATCAACACTCACGAGGCAGCAGCCATGGAATTCAGCCACCATAAGATCATCACACTTCCTGACGACAAAGGCAAGTTGAGAACCTCCGACCTGAAGCAGTTTATGGAGGAGTTCACAGCCAACGACAGTGCACCGCATCTTGCACAACCCGGATTGGTCTACATCACCTTCCCCACGGAATATGGCACCATCTATAGTGCGCAGGAGATAAGCGACCTCTACAATGTGTGTAAGACGTTCTCGCTGCCTCTGTTCGTCGATGGGGCCCGTTTGGGTTATGGTCTGATGGCCGACGGATGCGACATCACCCTTCCGTGGCTTGCACGTCATTGTGACGCATTCTATATCGGAGGCACAAAAGAAGGAGCGCTCTGTGGCGAAGCCGCCGTATTTCCGCACCACAATGCCCCCCGTCATCTCTTCACCATTGTGAAACAGCATGGAGCGCTCATGGCTAAAGGGAGGCTCACAGGTCTGCAATTTGAGGCGCTCTTCACCGACGGGCTCTACTTCAGCATATCCCGACATGCGGTAGAGATGGCCATGAAGATGAGGAAGATGTTTGCTGACCGGGGCTACAAGTTCTACATCGACTCACCCACGAACCAGCAATTCATCATCTTAAGCAATGAGAAAGTTAAGCAACTCGAGAAATACGTTCTGTTCACCCACTGGGGGCCTGCGGGCAACGGCAAGGAGATATGCCGCTTTGTTACCAGTTGGTCGACTACAGACGAAGAACTGACAACCTTGGAGACTTTATTAGATTAATACTGAAACACGCGATCCACCTTTCCGGTATACGAGTTTACCGAAAGGTGGATTTTTCTTGCGCCTAAGTTCCCTTTCAAGGGTACACTTACATAGACCTTACTGGAATAATACTCCGGCACACCGTTCTGTCGATGATAGAGTGTGAGATAGTAAACAGCATCGCCCTGGGCATCATAGCCGACAGAATCGCGCACAATACCTATAACCTGCCGTGCGTCCACCCCCTCTTTCACACCCGTCTTCAGCAGTAAGCCCATATTGAGATACTGTCCTCCCCTGCTCACCCAGGCACTCTCGAAGTTGACAGCATCGGTGAACATCGTGTCGACATCAGCCCTGTCGCGCACACTGAGCACAGGCACTTGTGCAGCGGAAAAAGGCTTAACGGCCTGGCTTCCACTCACATCATAATAGAGTAAGGTGCGATAGAGGGTATCCGCTTTCGAAGCCCATTTAGCCGTAGCATAAGGTGAGAGCAGCAAGCTGTCGCCGTCATCGGTCACGGCATAGTCCATCTGCCCCGAAGCGACGGTGTGAGCCAGAGCCAGGTCGACTTTCAGGTAAGAGTAGCGGCCATCGCCCTCATCATAGGTGCTATGCTCACAAGCCGCCAACAGGGCCATGGCCAAAAGGAGGAGAGACAGCCTTCTCATTGTGCCGACATATAGTTGCGTGCAGGATTGGCATACATCGTGAGCAGACGCTCCCGAAGGAAAGCCTCATCCTTATTGGGGACATCAATCTTGTCCAGCTGTTCCTGGAGGTAACGCTCGAAGCGGGAGCGATCGGCTTCCGAATAATGGCCGGCATAGCTCTCCGTGCCCTCAAGCAGATCGAGTGCCACATAGTTGCAGGCATACAGACGGTAGTTGCGATGTATCTCGTGATCGATGTGCGCTGCCACCTCCTTATAGAAGTCAGCCTTCGACAA
Source organism: uncultured Prevotella sp. (assembly GCA_900318855.1). Taxonomy (GTDB): domain Bacteria; phylum Bacteroidota; class Bacteroidia; order Bacteroidales; family Bacteroidaceae; genus Prevotella. Next base: position 17,375 of record ONMG01000051.1, on the reverse strand, counting down.
ATCGGCCGGCAGCGACAGCAGATAGCCGTCAATGCAGGGCGCGCACTGATAGTGCACTGCTCCCTTATAACCGAATAAGCCGGTGCGCATACTTTCGATGTCGTCGGCCGGTCCCTTCTTCCAACCCTTCACATCGCGCTTAAGCTGGAATTCCGCGGCCTTCAGATAGTCGCACGGGTCATACTCATAAGAAATGGCCAGGGGCACTATATGCAACTGCACCAGACGCTCAGCCAGAGAGCCCTCCCCAGCCATGGTCATCATCTTGAGCACACCGTCCTGCGTGACATCGTTGCTGTCCTTGGCACGCCCGACACGCTGAGCTATCCAGATATTCTCCTTCTTCTCGGCAATGGCAAAGTGCATGTACTCTGAGAGCAGCTTGCTGGCCACAAGCATCTCGCGCATGGGGAGCCCCCGCCGGACAATAAACGACTTATTGATTCTCACAAGGTCCTTCACCCAAGGCAGTGACAGCAGATTGTCGCCAATGGCAATCTCGCAGGTCGTTGTGAACTTGGCATCGACAAGAAGCTTATCCAGGAAAGCCGAGTCGAGTACGATGTCGCGGTGATTGCTCACGAAAGTGTAGTTGCGCGTGCTGTCGAGCACCGACGCGTCGAGGTCACACGACGTGCATTCCTTCTGCTGCAACTGGTCAATGAAACCATAGCAAAACTGCAACTGGAAATCGTTGCACGACTTGCAAGCCCGCATCTTGGCAGCCAGCGCCTCAAAAGGAACACCGGGGAAGACGTAGGACACGGCCTGACGGAACTGCGGATTACTGATAAGCCGATCGAAGACCTGAGGAAGCTCCTCAGGCTCGAAGGGACGGATGGAATCGAACTTCTCAGGTATCTTCATAGTGCAAATAATGAATGAGTGATTAGGGGGAGGCTTACACCTCAAACTGATTCTCCACGATGTCGGTCAGCACGTCGGTGATATTCAGGCCGGCAGCCCTCACCTGCTGTGGGATGAAGCTGGTGGCCGTCATGCCGGGCGTAGTGTTGATTTCGAGCATATTCACCTGGTCATGCCCTTCGGCATCCTTGGAGATGATATAGTCGATACGGATGATGCCATTGCAACGCAGGATATCGTAGATGCGGCTGGTCTCCTCGGCCACGCGACGGGCGGTGTCGGGCGACAGGCGGGCGGGAGTAATCTCCTCCACACGGCCATTGTATTTGGCATCGTAGTCAAAGAATTCATCCTTGGTCACCACCTCAGTAGCCGGGAACACCACCGACTTCTGACGCGTCTTGTAGCATCCAATCGAGATTTCGGTGCCTTGCATGAACCCTTCCACCATCACCTCATCGCTCTCCATGAAGGCCACCCGCAAAGCCGGAGCCAACTGGTCGGTGTTCTTCACCTTCGACACGCCGAAGCTGGAACCGTCGGCTGCCGGTTTCACAAAGCAGGGCATACCGAGCCGCTTTGCAATGTCGGCCTCCGGATAGCGGGCTTCCTCGCCTCTGCGGATAAGAATGCTGTCGGCCACTCTGACGCCGAAGCCCCGAAGGTAATTGTTGAGCACATACTTGTTGAATGTCATTGCCTCAACAAGCACGCCACTGGTAGAATAAGGAATATGGAGTAGTTCGAAGTAGCCCTGCATAATGCCGTTCTCGCCTGGCGTGCCATGAATGGTGATGTAGGCATAGTCGAACACCACAGCCTTACCGTCCCTCTCGAAGGAGAAGTCATTACGGTCAATGGGAGCCGTGTCGCCGTTTTCAAAGTTCACCTGCCACACCTGTCCTTTCACTTCTACCACATAAACGTTGTAGCGCTGTTTGTCGAAAAAGGAGTAGAGTCCTTGAGCTGACCTCAGCGAGACATCATGCTCAGAGGAGTCGCCGCCACAGACGATGGCAATGTTTCTCTTTAGATTTTCCATTTCTTGCTTGATATAATCTTAATGTTGTTCTTCGAATGTGTCTTGTGTAGTGCCTTTGATATAGACGCGCCATTTGTCGAGCAGCGCTCCCATGTCGGGCGGAAGCTCCGAGGTGAAGTCCATCTGCTGCCCCGTGCGCGGATGCACGAAGCCTAAGGTGCGGGCATGCAGCGCCTGGCGCGGGCATATGCGGAAGCAGTTCTGAATGAAGGCCTTATAGGTGGAGCTGCGCTGCCCGCGCAGAATTTCCGTCCCCCCGTAGCGCTCATCTCCAAAGAGCGGATGACCGATATGCTTCATATGGGCGCGTATCTGATGCGTGCGCCCCGTCTCCAGGATGCATTCCACGAAACTGACGTAGCCGAAGCGCTCCAACACGCGGTAGTGCGTCACAGCGGACTTACCGACTGCGCTGTTGGGAGGAAAGACAGCCATGCGCAAACGGTCGCGTGGGTCACGGGCGATATTGCCCTCAATGCGTCCCTCATCCTCAGCGAAGTTACCCCATACCAGGGCATTATAGCTTCGGTGGGTAGTCTTATTGAAGAACTGAGCACCCAGCTTCGTTTTGGCATCAGGGGTCTTGGCTATCACCAACAGGCCGCTGGTGTCTTTGTCAATCCGGTGGACAAGGCCCACTTCGGGGTCATTGGGGTCGTAGGTTGGCAGATTGCGCAGATGCCAGGCAATGGCATTCACCAGCGTGTGGTGAAAATTTCCGGCACCGGGATGCACAACAAGCCCCGCCGGCTTGTTAATCACCATCAGGTCGTCGTCCTCATAGACCACATCAAGAGGGATGTCTTCGGGTTCAATCGTAGTGTCGTGGCGCGGACGGTTGAGCATGAGCGCCACGCTATCGCCCGGACGCACCTTATAGTTGCTCTTCACGGGCCGTCCGTTCACATGCACGAATCCGGCATCAGCAGCCTTCTGAATGCGGTTCCTGGAGGAATAACGGAGCTTCTCCTGCATGTACTTATCCACACGCAGAGGTTGCTGTCCCGCATCCACCAGGAAGTGGAAATGCTCATAGAGGGTCTGCTCCTCGGCTTCTATCTCCAGCAGTTCGTCATCAACGGTCGTATTCTCGTTCATTGTCTATATCAACTTACTCCGTGGGCTGGGAATGCTTCTCGGAAGGCGGAGGTGAAGTCACCTCCTCAAATTCATCGACATCGCCCTCATCATCGACATCAGGCGACACCGGGTCAACAAAATCCACAGAGTCGCTCTCGCTCATCTGCCCGTTACCCACCTGGATAATCAGCGTGTCGTCAATGCTTATCCGGTCGCCCGCCACCACATGCCGACCGTTGACCAAGATGCCGTACACCCAGTCCTTCTCGCCGGGAATATACTCCGGCTGGCCCAGCTTGAAGCCCATCGCCGTGAGCTTGGCCATGGCCTCACGAAGGGAACTGTTATCGACAACGTCGGGCAAGGCTATCGTGGGGGTATGCGAGGCATTGACGGTAACATAGATGATATGGCCCGACTTCACATGCTCGCCCGGCCCCGGACTCTGCTCCAGAATACAGTCGGGAGGAAGCGTCTTCACGTATCCCGTATCGCTCACCACCACCTGAAGCCCCAATGAAGAGAGGATGTGCTCGGCATCGGCAAACGACTTATGCCGCACGTCGGGCACGCCTATCGACTCGCCGTGGTGGGTGTAGACATCAATGCCCACCTTCACGCCGAACATCAACAGCGCAACCGTAACAGCCATAGCCAGCAGGTTGCCCCATAGGTACCGGCTTTTGAACTTGCCTATGAATTCAGTTGACTTCATAAATAATGCACAAAGATAGTGCAAAAGGGATGAACAGCCAAAGAAAACCCAGCTTTTCTTTGCTTTCGCCCCATACTGCCGACCCTCTCAACCGCTGACTGACAGCGTCGCAGCACCACAGCCTACGGCGTTTACGCCAATTGGCGGAGATAGCTACGCCAATTGGCGGACATAAGTACGGCATAAGGCGTAAACAACCGTTCCAATGGGTGAGAGCGCTAAAAAATGCAGCCTTCCGAGGTCATTTCCCGGGAGGCTGCACATCCTTCTGATACCAAGGCTCCGCCAGTGAAGCGTCGGGCGAGCCCTATGTACTATTGTTACTTATAAATCTTAAGCCCGAACTCCTTCACGGTTGTCCGGTCCTGCCATCCCGACCGGCCTTCGAGCACCATCTTCACATATCTGTACTTGGCTGTTCCCGAAGTCACCTGCAGCCAGTTCCACTTCTCGCTGCCATCGGCATCGGTCCATCCCGACAAGTCGACAGTGCCTATAGGCTTCCACGTCAGCGTATTGTCATGGCTCGTGATTGTGGACATTAACGAGACATAGTCGTCGGAGTTCATGCTGCCGTCATACTGCTCAAGCTTGTTGAAGTAGCCATCCTCAAGCGTCATGCCATCCATGGGATTGACATCGCATCCATAGAACACCACCTTTGAGGGTCGGTTGTCCTTCAGGGTGTACATTCCCAAGCCAGCAATGTCATAGGTAGCGCCCAGGTCGATGACGCACCATGGATTGCCCCATCCCGGTGCATTATCACAACCGTCCAAGATGTGGCTGAGCCATCCCTTCCAGTCCGTAGCACCATCGAACATGGCTGCATAACGGTTGCCGTCGTCACCCGACTTCGAGGAATAAGTACCATAGAGCACCTTGAAAGCCGACTTATCGGTCACCTCAGCAGACTCCTGCTCTGAGCCGTTATAGGTGCCGTCCATCTGGGTGTCAAGTGTAATGTCGAAGGTGAAGTCACCGGTGCTCTGCCCTTCCAGATTCACGTTGATGATGTTGGTACGGAAGTTGGTGCGCACAGGAGCATTGGCAGCCGAGAGGTCGACCACCTTATCCTTCGTGGCATCGGCCGTACGGAAGGTGAAGACAAGCTTGTCAAGCAGCGAAGAAGTTGTGGTGTTGGCAGAAGCCGGTGGTAGCACATAGCAAGTGGAGACATAGCGGTAGGAAGCTTCGGTTCCGTCCTTAGTCACCTTGAGCAACTCAGTTTCGGCAGGGATATCGGCAAAATCGAAAGTGGCCTCCTCACTGCCACTGCTGGTTCCGTCAAGCACATTGTAGGCTGTGCCCACTTTGCCGATGACCATCTTCGACTGGAGAATCTTGCCCACACTCTTCTCATAGTTAGCGAAGTTCTCAGCCGTCACACCCATATTGACCTGCGCGAAGGGGCGCTTCAACTTGACGGACTGTGCGGCCGTCTCTCCGGTGTTCACCGTCACCGAACCGCAGAAAGCATCGCGACCCTCATCGTTGTTCAAGGCATTGGAGTAGTCGACAGTCACATTCTTCAGATTCTCGGTGTTATAGGCTGTCGACGCTCCGTTCTGAGCCCAAAACACCACACGGAGCTCTTTCCCCTTAGGCAAAGTCAGCGTGAGGTTGTGTCCGGTCTTCAAATCGGTCACATTCGACTCCACTTTCTGAGAGGCACCGTCGATGGTGACGATTTCGCCTTTCTCATCATAGACCTCGCACACCAGCTTCGAGGTGAGGCTACCATCCGATAAGGCCTTTCTTGGGCCACGGGCTGAAATCTTTTTAGGACTGCCCGTCCTGAGCGTTCCGTCGCACGACACATTGAATGACACTTGGGCGCAGTCGGTATCCTGAGTGGCGTCCAAAGAGTTCGAACAGGCTACAGCAACGGCACTTGCCGTTAGGAGCAGTAGCTTAGAAAGCAAATTCTTTTTCATCTTCTTTGTTAGTTTAATTAGGTTATAAGTAAAACATCGCATACGTGTCAAATATTGAAATCGCCGTCGTACCCGGTATCTATGCCAATGCCTCCGCTGGTGCTTCCCATCAGCCAGTTGCCTTCCACAACGGTGTTCACATTGCGTTCAAGGTCAATGGCAAAGGGACGGGTGAGCAATAGCCTCTTGCCCCTCTTGTCGACAATCTCCAACTGCACCAGGAGCGAGAACTTCTCGGCTGCGCTGGAAAGCACATAATCGGCACCCACACAAGCCTTACCGCCATCCATCACGCGTACGGGCACATCGGCATAGCGCCCCTCAGAGGCATCGAATGTGGCATCAACGAACAGACTGAAGTGGTCGGGAAAGAAACCCGGATAGATGATTCGTGCCCTACAACTGTCCAAAGCCGCGCTTCCGGCACCGCTCCACTGCAAGAATCGTGAGGCATCGCCCGTAATGAGTTCAAAGTGAGCCGTCTTCCTTGCCATGGGCACCTCAGCGGCCGCTGTTCCCTCAGTAGGAACACTCAGCAAGGCTGAGCCTCCGAAGGCATCTTTAGACTGCACCTCTGAGGAAGACGTCAGCCTTATATCGGCAAAGTCATCGGCCTTGTAAGGAAAGTCCGCACCACTGCCGGAAGCATCGGTGCTGAAGTCAGCCCAAGCAAGCACCTTATAGTCGCCGGGTGGCAGCGAAGCTGTCAGGGTGGTATTCAGTTCCCCCTCACCAGCATCCTTTACCGTCGCCACCTCAGCCACGGGCGTCCTGCTGCCCTCATTGAAGAAGCGCACCACATAGCGCACCTTACTGCCACTGCGTGACGGAGCCACATGAGGTTCCTGCGACTTCCAGGCCGTATTGAACTTCAAGCTCACGCTCACGGGCACTTGCTGCACCTCGCTATCATCTTTGGAGCAGGCTGCAAGCACAAGGAGAGCACAGGGCAGCAACACCCACAGCCATTTATTCCATTTTGTCGACTCCATATCTCATTATTTGTTTGTTTCCGACGGCTGCAACGAGACCATCTCGCCCGGCGACAGACTTAATGTAACCTTACCATCAGCGACCTTCAAGACCGTCGGCTCCGACAGTCCGTGTTTGCCCACGACAGCCGCCTTCACCTCAGTCACGTCTTTCCACTCGTCGGGCAGGTCCCAGCTTAACGAGTCATATCCATCTCCAGAATAGGCGATTACCTCCCTGTGGTCCGTTATCCAGGTAGCAGGGATGAAGAGATTGTTGTGGTCGCGCAGCAGATGACCGTGCAGCTTCATGGTCTGCCGCTTTCCATCCACCACCAGGCTGTCGGAATACTGCACGACGCCAGCCTCCTCATCGTAGGAGAGCACTTTGTGACGGTTCAGGAAAGTCCAAGGCAAAGTGGTGGTACAGAACTTGCGCTTGAACTTATCGTAGTCTGTATTCTTGCTGATGATGTCTTCCCCATGCATATTGGAGCCAAAGAGGAAGGCCTTGAGCTGGGCCGAGGGCGGCATCGTCTCTGACTGATAGTAGTCCCAACCGGGGAAAATCTGTCCGCCGCAAGCCAACTTAGGACTTATCTTGCACAGCTCGGCCACGGTCATGTCGTTCCACCATGCCGCGGGTATGAGCCCGTACATGGGGTCGGGGCGCTGATTGCCATTGTGCCAGGTCTCCACCGTGACGTCCACACCCTTGTCACGCCAATAGCGCAGAAGCTTGCGCATGGTGGACTGCTCGTCGTCGACAGAAATCTGATGAAAGGGACTCTCCACGGGTATGAACACATCCAAATGGACCGTCTTGCTGGAAGGCAGGTCGAGCAGCTGAGTCACCTCGTCGACACGCTTCTGCAGGAATCCCTTATTCCATTCGTTGGTCAGGCAGACCTGATGGTCCTTCCGGAGTGAGCCGTCGGCCTCGCGGACGAGGAGATCGTTGCGGAGATAGGTAATCCAGAGCGGACTGTCCTCATAGACACTGTTCACATTCAGGTGGACGGAGATGATTGTGTTATATTTCTCCGCCTCCTTCTTGAGCCAGAAATAGCTGTCCTTGGCAGTGGCATCGCCGTCTCTCTTCAAAGCCTCATTGAACTTATTGAAGGCAGGGTACTTGGAGTCGTGACCGTCAAACTGCCAGCCCACCAGATAGATTATTTTCTTGATTCCTCGGGTCAGATTGTCGATGACCTTAATATTATTAAGCACATCCTCGTAGTTCATCTTGACCGTTGTTCCTCCCCCACTCTTCTTCTCGCTCATGAAGGCCTTCATCAGCATCTTGTCGTAGTAGGTGAGCATGTAGGGTCGCTCAGGCTGTCCGGTTTTGCGGTAGTCGTAGGCATCGCCTGAGATTGTCATTCCGGGGACAGTGTCAGGGATCACAGGTCCCGGATTAGGTGTCACCTCTTCACTGCCTCCACATCCGGCCAGGGACAGCATGAGACCGGAGGTCACACAGAGTATTCCAATGAATCTTTTTCTCATATCGTCTATACTGTAAATATTCCTCGTTTTCAATTCTTCCTTAGTCTGTAGGCACGCCATTGACCATAGTAGCCCTCTTCACGCCGAGCTCCCATATCCTGGAGCGGTTGGCTCCTCGCTCCTTGGTGGAAGGATGTTCCAGCACAATCTTCAGATAGCGGAACTTCAGCTTCTTGTCAATCCACTGCTCGGGCACGTGTGTCCACACACAGTCTTTGTCGGTGAAGGCACGATTGATGACATCATCCAGTTCTCCGGCCTTGGTCCAGTCAACGGTCTTATCATAGGCACGTATCTTCCGGTCGACAGCCCGATAGGCCGTTGAAAGCTCACCGACGCCCCCTGCCATAGCCCGCCTTTCCGACTCCGAGAGTTCCAGTCCCCCGGCAACATCCTGATTGGTTACGTAGTAGGTGACTTTCTTTGGCTTGCATCCATAGAAGTTGTCCCACCAGTCGGTGATGATTCCCAGCTCCGTCAGTACGTAGGGCTTGCCGAGATCAATCACGGCAAAGGCATCACCGTAGTTGCCACTGCCATCGTAGCCATCTTCCATATAGGTCAGCCACCCATGTTGGGATGCCTTTCCGTCGAACATATAGAGATGCTCGTTGTAAGGTTCGCTCCAGGTGCCATAGAGGAATTGGAAGGGCTTGAGCTGGTCGAACGTGGCGTTGTAGCCCCAATAACTGCCGGAGACCGGAGCTATCTCCTCCACCAGGGTGTGGAAGCAGTAGAGCAGCATCCGGTTGTTCTCGGCTACCGCTGTATGGGAGGCCGACACCAACTTCAGAGGCAATATCAAGGTTCTGTCGGGATGCGCCTGCTTCTGCCTGTGAATCAACTCCGGCGATACCTTAATCCCCACCTCGCTTTCAGGCGCCGACAAGTCCAAGGTGTCGGGCAGGTGGTAGGCACTGGCATCCACGACTTCATAACCAACAGCAGCCAGATCCGGATAAAGGGAGTCGATTTCGCTGCGTTCTATGGGCTCGAGCTTAGCCTTCACGCTGCTTGTGCCGGTCTTGGCAACATCGAGCAACACCGATGAGGAAGTTGCCGTGGGAACCAATTCCAAATATTTCAAGCCCGAGCTGAAGGAGATGTACACAGGCGTGATGTTGAACTGCAGGATGAGGTCGGCCTTGTTGGCATTGACCGAATCGGGCACTCCGACCAAACGAAGCGGAAGCACGTACTCACTGCCATCGTTCAGCATCTCCGACTCAGCAAAGATCATCCGTGGATGCAGGCCGACGGTAACCGTGGTGCTCAGTTGATTGGCGTCCACCGTGACATCGCGGTCGGCCAGTGCATACATGTAGGAAGGCAGCACTTTATAGCGAGTGCCGCGCTTTTCGTTGACACTCTCATCCAGTTCAGCTTGCGTCATCACGTCAATCTTAGCATGCACAGCCTTAGAGATGTCAGCACCTCCACGGAGCACCGCAAACCGATAGGCCGGAAGCGAATCGTCGACATTCATACTCACGGTCTGGAATCCGCTTTCCTTAATGCACATCTGATTATTGTATGCCGAGGGAACAAGACTCTCGAAGCTCACATTGTCACATCCCATCAGCACCAAAGAGAGCAGAGCGAGGTATAGCATTATCTGTTTCATAGCTTAAGCTTTCGATTAATAATTAGGAGCCTGCACGAGCTGGGGATTACTGTAGATTTCATCGACGTTCACGGGCAGGATATACATACGGTCGTCCCACTGGAAAGGCTGGTCAACCTTGACCCTGCGATTAAACTCGCTAAACGAGGGGTCCTTCTTCTCAATCGCATTGAGTCCCTCGCGTGCACCTGCCTTCAACCTGTCGGGAGCCGTCATCCATCTTCTCACGTCGTAGTAGCGGTGGCCTTCGCCGAAAAGTTCCACATAGCGTTCATTTCTGACCCAATCCATTAAAGACATCTGGTTCAGGTCAGCCTCTGTCAGCACCGGGATGCCCGCCCTTTCACGCACCACATTAAGATTCTTCAAGGCGCCTTGGGTATCGTCGGTGGCGGCACAGCACTCAGCCAAATCAAGATAGAGTTCCGAAAGGCGGATGAGCGGCATAGGCAGCGTGACACGGTTGCTGAGTCCTCCGTCGGCACGCCACACAATATTAGGTGCCGCCCACTTTTTCAGGAAATATCCCGTCACGCAATTATCACGGTTGAAACGGTCTGGATTGTAGCCCTGCTTCTTGGAGTTCTTCAGGTCGACATAGAACCTACTGCCATTATCATACTGCGGACCATATTCATCGCCATCAAAGGAGAGCGTGGCATAGAAGCGGGGCTCACGCCGGTCGTTGAGCTTGATGATGTCGCGCGTGCCCGTATTCTCAAACCAGGCACTCTGCGCATAGAACTTCGTATCATTGGCAGGAAGCTTACCATTGCGGGTATAAAAATGCTCGGCAGCATAGAGAACCGGCGAAGACGCACACACCCCACCATTGACACCACCATCATTCTTCTCAACAATGGCATGAGGCATCACGTCCGTGGAATTATTGTCGTAGGAGGGAATGACACCCCATATGGTTTCCTTATTGCCCTGCGCCTCCGTAGAAGCAAAGAGATAGCGGAAGAGCATTACCCTCTTCTTGAAATCATCGTCAGTATTCGGAATGTCAGGAAGGGCAATATTCTGCATCTGCCGGAGATTCTCGGCGTCATCCACAGAGAATAGCTCGCGCTTGCCAACGCCCAAGGCCATTTCCAAGGCCTCCTCGCAGGCAGCTTTGGCCTGTTCCCATTTAGCGCGGTCGTATTTGCTACTCACCAGCTCATAGCCATAGCCCGGAGTCTCAAAGTTCTGATTCTTCCAGTCGGGGAAGGGGAAGCTGCCATTCCACAGTGGTGACGCTGCATAGAGCAGCAATCGGGCTTTCAGCGCCTTGCAAGCCACCGACGTAGCGCGTCCGAGCTCAGTGGCAGGTACTGTAGCAGGCAACACCTCAGCAGCCTCATCCAGCCACTCGGCAATGCGCTTCACACAATAATCGAAGTGAGAGCGCCCCGGGAACTCGTCCTTCGGTGTGTTCTGCGAATAGTAATGGTCAATGATGGGTATAGGGCCATAGGATTCAAGCACCCGGAAATGGTAATAGGCCAGCAGGAAACTGATTTCGGCTTTCCATCGCTTCACATCAGTGCTGGTGACTCCGGAGATGCTTCCCCGCTCGAGGGTTTTCAGGAACATGTGACAATAACCGATAGCATCGTAACAGCTCTTCCAGGGCAGGTCGGCCACACCCCAGTTAGTAGTGGTAGTTCCAGAAAGCTGATTCCAGCTCACCACCTGATTCAGTCGGCCCCAAAGAATGGGATTCACGAATTCATCGGCCGAGGACTCTACCGCGCCAAGATTGTTGCACGGCTGACTGTAATTGGTGGCACTGTAACAAGAATAGAGAAAGCCGAGCGCATCATTCTTATCACGCATCACATCGTCGAGTGTCGCTGTCTCTGGAGGAACTACATCCAAGTAGTCGCAAGAACTCAGTACAAGCAGACTGAGTGATAGGCACCCTAAACTGATTATGGCAGAGATTGTTTTCATCATCGCAAGTCTACGGATTAGAGAGTTAGAAATTAAATTGCACGCCCATGTTTAAGGTGCGCTGTAAAGGATAGCTGTTCCACTGCAACTCGGGATCCCACAGCTTGAAAGGACTCCAGACGAACAGGTTGTCACCACTGAAGTACACCCGACAGTAAGGAAGCGTATAACCTATCTCAAGGGACTTGAACCTTAGGAAATTGCCGCACCTGAGCCAAAAAGAGCTTCGCACAAGGTTGTTAGCTATCTGCGAGTTGGTCAGGCCGAGACGTGGATAAGCTGCCTGCGTATGCTCTTCGGTCCAATAATCATCAGCTATCCACTTCATGAGGTTACGGTCCTGATTGTTATCGTCAGAACAGAATGGAGCTATGTTATTTATCATCAGAGAGCGCTTGGCCGAGCCATTGAAGAACACCCCAAAGTCGAGCTTGTTATAGGTAAAGTTCAATCCGATGCCATATTGGATGCGCGGAATACTTCCATAAGGTGAGAGCATCACCTGGTCCTCATTGGTAATCATCCCATCGTTATTGATGTCGCGGTATTTGATATCACCCGGTAGCACGGTGGAATTAAGATTCTTCTGTGAGGCGCTCGCCTGGATATCGTCGTCACTGACAAACAGGCCATCGGCAACAAAGCCATAGATAGCTGAAAGGGGCTTGCCGGTCTGCGACTGCCAGACATAGGGATAGTCGGGCTCATCCTTATACCTGTACTTGTTCTTCGTATAAGTGAAGTTTCCACGGAAGTCGACGGTGAACCCCTTGAACAGTTCTTTGGACCACTTCAGACTGATCTCCACGCCTTGATTGTCCACCTTACCGATATTGCTCCAAGGGGTGGCCGAGCCGTAGCCCATTATCATCGGCCACGACTGTCGCTTCTGCAAGATACGCTCCCGGTATTCACGGAAGTAGTCAACGGTGAGCGACAACTGATAGAAGAATTGCATGTCAAGCCCCACATCGAGTTTGCGGGCCCGCTCCCAACTGGGATTCTCCACGGCATAGCTGTAGACCACCGGACCGGCTTTAACCACTCCGTTGTCCTTACTCAGCCCCACCCAAAAAGGATTGCCTCCACTCACATTAATATTATCGCGATAGAGGAAGTGGGCTGCACCGGCCGACGAGCCGGTCTCGTCGCTTCCCACCAGTCCGTAGGAGCCACGCACCTTCAAGTGGTTCACCACCTTGGACAATGACTTCCAAAAGTGCTCACTGCTCACAACATATCCAAGCGAGAGAGCTGGGAACAACTCAAAACGGTGGCCCTTGGCAAGACGCTCAGTACCATTGTAGCCAAAGTTGATCTCGGCCAGATACTTATTGTCATAGTCGTAGGTGAATCTTCCGGAAAGTCCCTGATTGCGGTTGGGCAGCACCTCTCTGCGATACTCTCGCTGCATGTACATCAACAGTCCGGAAACCGAATGCACTCCGAACCGACGGTTGTAGTTCAGCCGGAAGTCAAAGTAGAAGGTACGGTCGGTATTTCGATAAACCGTGCCCTGATTGATATATTTCGTACCTTTCTCCAAGAGCTCCGTCATATAGAATGTAGGGTCGGAAGGATCAAGTGCATTCTCCAGAATACCATAGAAGTAAGGCTTCATATTATTAGTATAGGAGGAATTGCTCTCCGACCTCAAATTGACAAGGGTCGACACCGACAGACCCTTCGTAAGAAAGTCCAACTGCTGATTGATTTTCAGGGACGTGTTGACCGTTGTGTAATGTGTCTCCGAGAACGACCGCATCATCTCTGCATAAGGGTTGGTGCGCAGCTTGGAACCCGAGAGGATGGCATTTCCAAAGTGGATATAACTGTCGCCGTCGCTGGGGAAGGTGGCAGGGAATGCCACGGGGTTTGCATTGTAAACATCGGAGAAAAGCTGCGATGTGGACACGCCCGGACCACTCTGACTGCCGAACTGGGTGTTCAGATGAAGCTCAACCTTTGTGGTAGTGGTAGGTTTGTAGCCGATGTTGCTTTGGAAGATATAGCTCCAACGGTCGATGTTACTGTCGAAGGAATAGGTCTTAGGCACCTTCAGCTGACCGGTGTCATGATTAGCCTGAATTCCCATGTAATACGACACACGCGAGCCTCCGCCCTGCATATTAACATTGGCGCGCTGATTGAAGTTGTAGTTCTTGAACATCAGACTGTACCAGTCGACATTGGGATAGACATAGGGGCTGGTTCCTTGGCGCGTCAGTTCTATGGCCTCACCCGAATACCGGGGAGCAGCATAGGGTGTACGCGCATGCTGAGCCTCATTGTAGACTTCCATCCAGCGGGCACCGTCGACATACTCAATACGGTTCATCGGGTGCTGATACGACATCTCCACAGACGCCTTGATGCGCGTCTTGGTATTTTCTGTTCCCGTCTTCGTTGTAATCAGCATCACGCCATTGGCACCACGCGCTCCATAGATAGCAGTGGCCGAAGCATCTTTCAGGATAGAGAAGCTTTCTATCGACTCTGCTGGCAGATTGTTCAAGTCGCTGGCCGAGATTTCTATATCATCAAGAAGTATCAGTGGCGTAGAGCGACCTCCAAACGTGCTGATGCCACGAATATAGAACTCGGATATACTACCGGGCTCACCACTGGTGGTGGAAGAGATGATTCCGGCCAGCTTGCCTGCGAGGTTCGTTGTGAGCGAGGAACTGGGAGCGCGCAGGTCATCGCCTCTAACGTTTGCGATAGAACCTGTGACGGAGATTTTCTTCTGTGTTCCCGCGCCTACCACGACAACCTCGCTGAGCTGGTCGTCGCTGGGTTTGAGTTTCACCGTCACGGTGGCTAAATCACCGGCCATGAGCTGATGCGACTTGAAACCGATACTTGCAATCGTAATTTCCGATGTAGGAGCTACAGCCTGCAAATTGAACTCACCGTTGACGTCGCTCACAGCGGCAGCCTTACCGTTGACACTCACCGTGGCACCGATAACAGGATCACCAGTCGCCTCCTCTAAGACGAGACCTTTCAAGGGATGGGTATTTCTTGCAGGCATCTCAGCCCGATGAGCATTCACGTCACGACGCCTCGCTGTGATGACAATATGCCTGCCTTGTATGGAATACGACAAGGAATCACCCACAAGCTGATCAAGAATCTGCTTAACACTGTTTCCCTTCTTCTTGACCTTGATTGTAGATTTGGAGCTTATCAGCTTTCCAGGGTAATCGATTGAATAGTTAGCTTGCTGACGTATCGACTCTATAGCCTCCCTCACACGGACTCTCGTCTGTGAGAAATTAATAGTCTGCGACCTTGCCACCACGGGTAAAAGGCCAAAACAGAAGAAGATGAACAGGCGACATATCAGATGTCGGATGTTTGAGTTAGGTTTGGTCATTGGTACTCGTTTAAAAACAGATGAGATTAACATATTATTCCCTTTCATTGAGAAAGATTTTACCATTATGCTTAACATAGCGGAATTTACCCATAGAAGCCAGCACACGCAGCACGTCGTCAATGGTCTCAGTAGAATTGAACTGCATTGTGAACACCTCGCTCTCATCAATGCTTTCCTCTACCACAAACCGCACGTTGAAACGTCTTTCGAGAGTAGCAAGTATATCAGAGAGACGGTCTTCCTCAAAGACCAAGCAACCCTCCTGCCACGACAAAACCTTACTCGACTTCTTTCTGCGAACAGCACGGAACACGCCCTCTGAGCCAAAGACGGCCTGCTCATCAGGCCCCAGACTTAACCGCCTGCCCAATCGAGCGGACTGAAGCTCTACTCGCCCTTCCGCAACCGTGGTTATCAAGTCTTGGTGCGGATAAGCCCTGACATTGAAACAGGTACCCACATCACGTATCGTGATATGGCCAGCTTTAACATTGAAGGGATGCTTTGCATTGTGTACGACCTTGAACACAGCTTCGCCCTCAAGGCTCACAATGCGTGCTCCCTCACCGTCTTCCAAGGGATAAGAGAGTCTTGAGCCCGAGTTCAACATTACCTCAGTTCCGTCATAGAGCGTCAGCTTGCGAAACTCTCCATAAGGCACATAACAAGTGGCACGCGCAGCATTGTGCTGATGAGGCTGCATATATAACAGGACACCGCCTACCACAAGCAGCAAAGCCACTGCTGCGACAATACGTGCCCAAGGATGGAAGGTGGGGCGAGGTTGGGCTGGGAACAGATACGAAGACTTGGAATCAAACTTGCCAGCTTCATCAGTCAGTTGATTCCAGCATTGCTTCATAACACCTTCCTTTAGCTCACGATCCTTGTCCGATACAAGCCACCGCTGAAGGAATGCGTCATACCTGCTTGGCAAAAGCCTAAAAAGATATCCGCTTAAGATATTGCGTAGTATATTCTTTTCCATGTCTAAGGTAATTGACATTAACATGGAAAGGAGCAAGAAAACGCGACAACTACTTAGTTAAATAAAGTAAAAAGAGCAGAAACACGAACATGGCCTTCCTGATTTCCTGCATGGCCAAATAGATTTGTGTCTCTACCGTACGTCTGGAGATACTTAGTATGTCGGCTATCTCCTGATAGCTAAGTCCCTCATCGCGGCTCATCAAGAAGATGCGACGACGCTGAGCCGGCATTCTGTTAATCACCTTGGCCAACAGCTCGCTAAGCTCTTTGAATAGGGCTAAATCCTCCGGAGAATAGTCTTCCTCCTCGCACTCCACCTCGGACACCTTTAGTTTCCGCCGCAAATAGGCAAGGGCCTTGTTTCTTGACACCACATACAGATAGGTATCGACATTGGCCACATGATCCAGCACGCCCTTGTTCTCAAGCAACTTGAGAAAGATATCCTGCGCCAGGCTGTTGGCTTCATCGCGGTCGTGGATGACACAATCAATGAAAGCAACAACCCGCCCATAGTAGCGTTTATAAAGCGTTGCCATGTCGGTGCCACAATCACTATGTTCTGTATACCCCGTCATAATGTATGTCTGATTGTGGCACAAAATTAATAATAAAAAAGATAAACCATCACAGAATGGAAAAAAAATCGAGCAGCGACCGCAACTCCTTGGAGTATAAATGGAAAGTCAGAGCAAGTGCTTCTGTACTCCTTGCTCTGTCTTTCCATGTTCATAGCCCCTATCACTACTCACTATGGGGCTGAGGACTTTCTGGTTATGCGATTACTGCATTTTCCACACCTTGCTCTTTCCACCTTTCACTGACAGACGGTCGTAGGACTTGGTGGGGAAGACGAGATTGGAGAGGGCAAACTTGCCGTCGGCGTCAAAGACTTCCAGGCTGCTTTTGTCAATGAAGATCAGTACGCGATTGACTTTGCCGTGGGTCGGCGCAGTCGTCACTGCGGGAAAGACATCGCTAAAGTCGGTCTGTCCACTCTTCATGCGGTCGACGGAGAAACTCTTCTCGGCGGCATCGTAGCGCATGACCACACGCTCGTGCTTACTGTTTGACAGCTCGATGGTTGTGTTGCGGCTCAGTCCGCTCACCTCAATCATGCAGGCGTCGCCCAAACCTGAGGCTTTCTTGCTGAAAGCCTTCATGATCTCCGGCGACGGCTTCACGCTGAGGTATTCCTCACCTTCGTCGGTGAAGATGCCGAGATCGCGTGGAATGCCATTGCCCGAGCGGTATTGCAACGTCGGCACCACTGCCGCATACTGCCAGTTGCTCATCCAAGGCAGCGCCACATGGCGG